>DATBIZ010000533.1:0-10726 GCA_036556645.1 Vicinamibacteria bacterium
CGGAAGGTCCGTGGCGTAGAAGGTGAGCGGGTCTCCGTCGGGATCGCGGCCGGTCAGCGTGATCGGCAGCTCGTCCGGAGGCTGGACGCCCACCGCCTGCGCCAGCGCCAGCGGTGCGTCCGCCACCGGCGATACGGTGACGACGACGGTGGCGGGCGCGCTGACGTCGGTCCCGTTGACGGCGCGGTAGGTGAACGAGTCGAAGCCCGAGAAGTTCGGCCCGGGAACGTAGGTGAACCCGCCGTCCGGCTGCAGGGCGAGCCCGCCCGCGCGCGGCACGGTCAGCAGCTCGGCGCTGGCGGCGCCGGTGTCGTTGCCCAGCACGCCCGCGGCGGCCACCGCCAGCGGCACGTCTTCCGGGGTCGCGAACGCGTCGTCGGCCGCCGTCACGGGGTCCGCCGGCGCCGCGCCCGCGCCGACCGCCAGCCGCGCGAGCATGCCGCCCGGCGCCTGCCCGGCCGAGTGCAGGCTGAGCGTGCGGTCGTACAGCGTGAACAGGCCCGCGGACGAGGGCGTCCACAGCGCGTCGTGCGTCTTGCCGGCCGCGAGCAGGATCGAGGCCTGCGGGCGCGCGAACGGGTAGGGGTTGCCGTCCTCGGCGACCAGGGCGAGGGTGCCGTTCTCGAGCACGGGCGCGTGCGTGCGCAGGCCCGCGTTGAGCAGCCGCACCAGCGTGCGCGCCCCGGCCACGCCCGCCGCCGACGGAGAGAGCTCGCTCGCGTACGAGCGGCCGTTGATCAGGAACAGCGAGGGCGCGTAGTCGATCGTGCTCGTGGGCCCGGCCGCGGTCCCGTAGCTGCCGGCGGCCACCGCCTCGTGCAGCGCGCGGTCGATCTCGCCGAACACGAGCACCACCTCGTGGTCGTAGGGAAGGCCGGCGTAGGCCTCGGCCGGCGTGCCCGGCGGGCCGGCCACCGCGGCCGCCGCGTCGAAGGTGAGGGCGCCGTAGAGGCCCATCTGCACCTGCACCGCCGGATGGGTGCCGCTCTGGTACAGGAAGGTGCCCGTCTTCAGGCTGCCGAACGTGTACGTCCCCGTGGCGTCCGGCGCGGTCTCGGCGGTCATGGAGACGATGCGCCCGGCCGCGTTGCGCGTGGGCGCGGCGTCGAAGGCCTGGCCGGGGATCACCAGCGAGGTCGGCACCGGGAGCCGGTTGGTCAGGTGCACCACGAGCGTGGTGGTGCCCGGCGGGACGGACAGCCGCGGGCCCGGGACGCTGGGCGGCGCGTCCGCGACGCCGTCGGCGTCCGCGTCGAGCGCGAAGCCCCACATGGCGACCGACACGCTGCCGCCGTCGGGCAGCGCGACCTGCTGCACGAACGGGGCGGCGATCAGGCGCGCCTCGTGGGTGGACTGCGCTCCGGCGGCGGCGGCGAAGAGCCCGAGCAGCGCGGTGGAAGCGGCGGCCGTCCGGCCCAGCGCGGCGAGTCTCCGGTCATTCGTGCGCATCGTTTCAACCCTTCCGACAAGTGAGCGGCGATTGGAGGGCCTGGAACTGGACGCGGGTCTGTCAGGGGATCGGCACGTGCATCGGCTCCACGATGAGCATCGTCATCATTCCGCCCGGGAAGATGTCGAAGTTGGTGATCTCCTTCTCGGTGTGGGAGTGCCACATGTACGTGTAGCCGGCGTTGGGGTTGAGCCCGCCCTCGCCGGGCGGAAGCTGGCTCAGCGTGCCGAGGAACGGGCTGCCGCTCCAGAACCCGCCGAAGGCCAGGCTCAGCTGCTCCGGCAGCGTCACCGGCAGCGGCTTCTCGTGGTCCGCGCAGTATTCACGGGTGTCCGGATCGAGCCCCTCGGCGTCGAGCGCCTTGCCCCACGGCTCGCCCGGATCGGGCCGTCCGTTCCCGTTCAGGTCCGTGAACGGGCAGCTGTTCGGCGGGTGGTCCGGGTGCGACGAGCCGCCGTAGATGTCCCAGCCGAGGTCCTTGCCCGTCCAGCGGAAGATCGCGTCCACGGTCTGCCCGGGCAGCGACTGGATCGTGAAGACCTCGTGCGAGAGGTCCAGGGGCGGCGCTCCCGGGAGCCCGCTCTCCTTGACGAACCCGTCCACCGCGATGACCCGCGCGTGGTTCCCGTGATGGTGGAACGGGTGCATCTGCCGGCCGGCCCCCACCACGCGCATCAGGACGCGGTCGCCCGGGTGCGTCCGCGGCAGGGAGTTGTAGGGCTGGGTGGGCAGGCGGCCGACGTACGCCTCCGCCATGGTGTCGGGCGCGTTGCGGCCGTTGATGAACCAGTAGTTGGAGAAGTAGTTGGCGAGGCGGCCGGAGCGGTCCACCGCGGCCACCCCCCCGCTCTCGACCAGGTCGTGGATCTGCGAGTCCATCTCGGAGAGCAGGAACAGGTACTCCTGGTCGTAGGCGGAGGCGGGCGTGGCGTAGGCCTGGGGCGTCGTCATCGCGCCGAAGCCGCTCGGCCGCACCACGATCGCACCGAACAGGCCCATCTCGACCTGCAGGTCGGGACGCGAGGCGCTGTTGTAGAGGAAGGTGCCGGGCCGCGAGGCGGTGAACGTGTACGTCACGCTCTGGCCGGTGTTCGCTTCGAGCGCGATCGGCCCCTGCACGCAGCCCGCGGCCGCGCCGCAGGCCGCGGAGACGGGCGCCTGGCCGGGGAACGACAGCGACACGCGCTGGCCGTCGGCGGCGGGCAGGTCGTTGGTCACCGTGACGGACACGGTGTCTCCCTGGTCCACGATCAGGGTGGGCCCGGGGTACTGCGGCCGGCCGCCGCCCGCGGCGAAGCCCCAGAAGAGGTAGCTCCCGCCCTCGGGCGTCGAGAGTCGGTCGGCGCGGGCGGTGAGCGAGAAGGCGGGGCCCCGCAGGCCGAGCACCTCGGCCCCGGCGCGCGCGGGCAGCGCGGCCAGGACGGCGAGGACGACGACACCGGCATTCGTGCTACGTCGCATGTCGCGCTCCACACATCTCCGGAGGGATGCTGCCGGCCGCCGCGCGGCCGGCGGCCCTACTCGAGACGGATCTCCGTCATCATTCCGCCCAGGTCTTCGCCGTCGTTGCTCAGGTAGTTCAGGTTCGTCGTGTACAGCAGGTGGGTGCCGGCGCCCATGCCGGCGGTCTCCAGGAGCACGTCGACGGCCTCGCCGCCGCCCAGGGTCACGGAGTTGGTCCGGTAGTAGAGGTCGGTCCCGGACGGGCCGCGGTGCAGGCGAGCGTTGTGGCCGACCACCTTCATGGGGATGGTCGAGCCCAGGGTGTAGAAACGCGTGACGTTCAGGTTCGAGATGCGCAGGAGGATGCGCTCGCCGGCCCGGGCGCGGATCAGGCTGTGCACCGGCTGGGACGGCTTGGGCCCGCGGTCGGTCTCCGTGGACAGCACCGCGGTGTTCACGGTGTCGGGGTACCCGCGCCCGTTCAGCATCGGGTACCGGTCGTCCATGTTGCCGAAGGGCAGCGGCTGCACGCTCTCGCTCGCGTCGTGGAAGTTCGGGTCGAACGATCCGATCTGGATCGGATACTCGACGTCGTAGCCCGTGGAGCCGTCGCCGTCGTTGTAGGCGTAGCCGAGCGGGGCGCCGGCGGCGCCGCCCTCCAGCCGCGCCGTCGGGCAGGCGGCGGCCGGGCAGCCGGTCTGGTTCTGCCGGGGCTCCACGTACAGGTTGCCGAGCATGCCCATCTGCATGTGCTCGGTGGCCTCCACGTGGCAGTGGTACATGTACGTGCCCGGCTCGACGAGCTGGTAGTAGTAGCTGAGGGACGAGCCCATGTTCACCGCGATCGAGTTCTCGGGCGTGCCGTCGAAGACGGGCGCCGCCTGCGGGAACCCGTGGAAGTGCACCGAGTGCGGATCGGACAGGTCGGGCCGCATGTTCATGCCGACGTTGGTGAGGTTCAGGTAGAAGTGGTCACCCTCGCGCAGGCGCACGGTCGGCGCGGGGAAGTTGGCGGAGAGCGCCCCCGCGTCCAGGGCCTGCTCGGTGAGCGTCCCCGTGATGTCCGAGAAGCCGAAGATGTACAGGGGCCGGCCGTCCGCCATGGTCACGAAACCGTCCCCGGCGCTCAGGTGCATGCACTTCACGTGCGGGTCCATCGCGTCGGGCACCCCGTCGCCGTTGGTGTCCAGGGTGGGCACGTCCGGGATCGAATCGCCGTTGCTGTCGCCCGGGCACTGCACGTACACGGCCCCGTTCTGCGCGCGCGCCGGCGTCACCAGCGCCGGCGCCGCCAGCAGGGCGAGGGCACCCAGCGCGTGGCCGACCGTTCTCCGATGCATGCCGCCTCCTTCGCCGCGCGCGGGAACGCTTCCCGCCGCCGTCCCCTTGGGTGTGCTGATCACGTGGCGCGACGATACGGGCGCTCGCGCGCGCGGTCTTTGTGCGAGCGCAAACAGACCGGCGAAATCTCTGCGTCCGTCCCGCGGCGCGCCCGCTAGCGCGAGAGCGGGGAGCGCGGGCGGCGGTCGGGCAGGAGACGGCGCAGCGCGGCCGGGTCCGTCACCACCACGCGCTCACGAGACGCGGTGAGCACGCCGGCCCTCTCCCACTGGCCGAACAGGCGGCTCACCGTGAACAGCGTGGTGCCGGTGAGCTGCGCGATCTCGCGCCGTGAGAGGGGCACGCTCGGGAACACGCCGTCCTCGAAGCGCCGTCCGTCCGGCTGCACCACGCGCAGCAGCGTGCGGGCCAGGCGCTCGGGCACGCGGTCGTCGGCCAGCTCGCGCCAGCGGTCCTGCAGCTCGCGCATGCGGCGCGACACGACGTGCCGCGCGCTGTGCGCGAGCACGGGGAAGCGCGTGAACAGCTCGTCCACGCCGGGGCGGTCCCAGACCAGCGCCCGCGCCGGCTCCAGGGCGGCCGCGGACGCGAGATAGACCCCGTCCGCGAAGAGTCCCGGCCAGGCGAACGCCTGCCCCTCGCCCACCACGCGCACGAGCGCCTCCGCGCCGCTGCGCGCGCGCTGCGTGAGCTTCACGCGACCGGCGTACACCACGCCGAACGCCACCGCGGGCTCCCCCTCGCGGAAGAGCACCGCTCCGTGCGGGCCCGACCACGCGCGCGCGCAGGCCGCGGCCTCGGCCCAGCCCTCCGGGGGCAGGCCCTGGAACAGCGGGCACTGGCGGATCAGGTAGAGGACCAGGTCGCCCGACGGCGCCGCCTCCGGCGTGCGCAAGGCCGCCTCCACCTCCGCGCGCACCGGGGTGAGCGGCCCCTCCGTCATCGCCTCGCGCCGTCGCGCCTTCCGCTGCTCCACGCCCGCGCTCCTCGCTCTCCCGTGCGCACGCGCGCACCGGTCCGCCGCAGGCGTATCACGCGCGGATGCGCGGCATCACTGCGCCAGCGCAAAGACGCGCGCCGCGGATCGCGACCCGCGCCGCGCGCAAGGTGTGAGGCGCGACACCGCGCGCGGCGGCGCGGGCGCGCACGATGCGCGCGCCTCATGCGGCGGGCTCCCCTTCGGCCCGGACCGAGGCGGTCGGCCGGCGGGACGTCCGAGACGCGCTTCGTGGACCGTTGCACCTGGGAGCAGCGACCGTGTCCCAGCCGGCTGGCCATTTCCGCAAGGCGCTCGCCGCCTGCTACTTCCTGTCGTTCGCGGCGATCGGCTGGCTGCTCTGGCAGGGCTTCGACTTCTACCGCACGCCGCTGCTCGAGCGGGCCCACCACGAGGGCTACTGGGACTGGAAGTCCGGCGGCGCCGTCGGCCAGCGCCTGGGGATGATCGGCGCCTCGATGATGACGCTGATGCTCCTCTACTCGGTGCGCAAGCGGTTCAAATCGCTCAGAAAGCTCGGACCGCTCAGCCGCTGGCTCGACGTGCACATCTATTTCGGGGTGGTGGGGCCGCTGCTGGTGGTCCTGCACAGCAGCTTCAAGGTGCAGGGCCTGGTAGCGCTGAGCTTCTGGTCGATGGTGCTGGTCGCGCTCAGCGGCGTGGCCGGGCGTTACCTGTACCTGCAGATCCCGCGCACGCGCGCCGGCGACGAGCTGGCCCTGGCCGAGCTGCAACGGCAGGACCGCCGGCTCGCCGACGAGCTGCGCACGCGCTTCCGCCTCGACGACCGGCAGATCGAGACGCTCGACCGGCTCGGCGCCGATCCCGCCGCGGCGCGCGCCGGGCTCCTGCGCGCGCTGGCCGGGATGCTCCTGGACGACGCGAGGCGGCGCGCGCGGCTGCGCCGGTTCGCCCGGAGCTGCCGGTCGGTTCCCGCCCAGGTCTTCCGCGAGTTCGAGCAGGTGGTGCGCGACAAGGCGCTGGCGCGCCGCCGCATCCTGCTCTGGGACCGCCTGCACGAGGTCTTCCACTACTGGCACGTCCTGCACAAGCCGTTCGCGATCGTGATGTACCTGTTCATGATCGTCCACGTCGTCGTCGCGATGGTCACCGGATATGGCTGGATCGGCTCGTCGTGACCGGGTGGCGGCGGCGGTGGGCCGCGGCGTCGGCTCTGGCCGTGGCCCTTGGCGCGCTGCCCGCGCGCGAGGCCGGGGCGCAGATCTCGCCGGGCCGGCTCAGCCGCGCCCACGAGAAGCTGGAAGGCAGCGGCCAGTGCCTGCAATGCCACGACCCTGGGCAGGGCGTCTCGGCGGCGAAGTGTCTCGCCTGCCACGAGCCGCTGCGCGCGCGGGTCGCCGCCGGGAAGGGGCTGCATGCCCGGGCGGAGTATCGCGACTGCAAGCGGTGCCACGTCGAGCACCAGGGCCTCGACTACGAGCTGGTCTGGTGGGGCAAGGCGGGACGCGCCGCCTTCGATCACGCCGCCACCGGCCAGGCGCTGCGCGGCAGGCACGCCCAGCTCCGCTGCGAGGAGTGCCACAAGACGCGCAGCTTCCTGGCCGCGCCCGCCGCCTGCGCGTCGTGCCACCGCGACGAGCACCGGGGACAGTTCGGCGCGCGAGCGTGCGACGCCTGCCACGCGGAGTCCGCCTGGTCGCCGGCGCCGGGCTTCGACCACGGCCGCACGTCCTGGCCGCTGACCGGCCGTCACGCGGCGGTGGCTTGCGCGAAGTGCCACCAGGACACGCGCCGCGACGCGTCGGCCAGGGGGGCGGCCTACCGCGTGTTCCGCGCCGCCGGCCGCGCCTGTGCGAGCTGCCATGAGGACGTGCACGGCGGGCGGCTGGGGCAGGCGTGCACGACCTGCCACTCCACGGCGAGCTGGAAGAGCTCCCGCCGCGCGGACTTCGACCACGACCGGACCGGCTATGCGCTGCGCGGCCGTCACGCCGCGGTGGCCTGCGACGCCTGCCACCGGGCGGGCAAGCCGATGAGGCTCGCGCACGCTCGCTGCTCGGATTGCCACGCGGACGCGCACGCGGGGCAGCTCGCCCGCCGCGCCGACGGCGGACGCTGTGAGAGCTGCCACGACCTCGCGGGGTTCCGTCCCGCGCGCTTCACCACCGAGGACCACGCGCACACGGCCTACCCGCTCTCCGGGGCGCACCTCGCGGTGCCCTGCGACGCGTGCCACGCGCCGACGGTGCGGGCGGCCTCGGCGCGGACGCGGCTGCGCTTCGCCTCCACGCGCTGCGCCGACTGCCACCAGGACGCGCACCGCGGCGAGGCCGCGCGCTTCGTGAGGAAGGACGGCTGCGAGGCCTGCCATCGCGTGGAGTCCTGGCGCCGGGTCGCGTTCGACCACGCCCAGACGCGTTACCGGCTGGCGGGAGGTCACGAGCGCGTCTCCTGCGCGGCCTGTCACCGCGCGGCGCGCGCGGGCGCGGAGCCGCGCATCCGCTTCGCGGCGGTCGCGCAGTCCTGCGAGGGCTGCCACCGCGACCCGCACCAGGGACAGTTCGCGGCCCCGGGACAGCCCGCCGCCTGTGACCGCTGCCACGCCAGCGACACCCTGAAGGCGTCGAAGTTCGACCACAGCCGCCACGCCAGCTATGCGCTCGACGGCGCCCACGCCCGGGTCGCGTGCGCGGCGTGCCATCGCACCGAGGCGCGTGCGGGGGTGGCCTTCGTGCGCTACAAGCCGCTGCCCACGTCCTGCAAGGGTTGCCACGCCGGGGACCGGGTGGCGCGGAGCGAGGTCCGTTGAGGCGGCCGCTCCTGCCCGCCCTCGCCGCCCTCGCGGTCCTCTCGGCCCCCGGGCTGCTCCTGCGGGGGCAGAGCGCGAAGGAGCACCCGCACGGCGACCTCCAGCTCGACTGCGGGGAATGCCACGGGCCCGACGGCTGGACGCCGCTCCGCAAGGACCGCACGTTCGAGCACGGGAGCACCGGGTACGTGCTCGCGCTGGCGCACGCGAAGGCGTCGTGCCGCAGCTGCCACCGCTCGCTGCAGTTCGACCGCGTCGGCACCGCCTGCGTGGACTGCCACCAGGACGCGCACCGGGGAGAGTTCGGCTCGGCCTGCGAGTCCTGCCACTCGCAGGGCACCTGGACGAACCAGGGCGAGATGTTCCGCGTGCACAGCCGCACGCGCTTCCCGCTCTTCGCGGTGCACGCGCGGCTGGACTGCACGAGCTGCCACCGCCACCAGCGGCCGGCGCAGTTCGCGGCCACGCCCGCCGAGTGCGGCAACTGCCACCTGCAGACGTTCCTGGCCACCACCGCGCCGAGCCACGTGCAGGCCGGCTTCTCCCGGCGCTGCGAGGACTGCCACTCCGTCACCGCGATGTCGTGGCGCGAGGCGCGGTTCTCGCATCCCGAGACCTTCCCCCTGCAGGGACGGCACGGCGGCCTGACCTGCGCGCGCTGCCACGCCGCCGGCGGCTACACCGGCCTGTCCACCGCCTGCGCGTCCTGCCACCAGAAGGACTTCGCGGCCGCGGCGAACCCCAACCACGTGGCGGGCCGGTTCCCCGCCACCTGCCAGGACTGCCACACGATCGCCGGGTGGCGGCCCGCGAAGTTCGACCACGGCACGACCGCCTTCCCGCTCGTCGGCGCCCACGGCCAGGTCACCTGCGAGCGCTGCCACCCCGGCGGCCGGTACACGGGCACGCCGCGGCAGTGCGCGGCCTGCCACCAGGCGGACTACGACCGCACCACCAACCCCAACCACCGCGCCTCGGGCTTCCCCACCCAGTGCGAGAACTGCCACAACCCTGGCGCGTGGCGGCCGGCCAACTTCGACCACGACCGCACCGCGTTTCCCCTCGACGGCGCCCACGACCGGGTGTCGTGCCAGCGCTGCCACCCGGGCGGCCGCTACGCGGGCACGTCGAGGCAGTGCGCGTCGTGTCACCAGGGCAACTACGACCGCACCACGAGCCCGAACCACCGCGCGGCCGGCTTCCCGGCCTCGTGCGAGAGCTGCCACGACACCGGCGCCTGGCGGCCGGCCAGCTTCGACCACGGCAAGACCGCGTTCCCGCTCACGGGGGCGCACAACCGCACCGGCTGCGAGCGCTGTCACACGGGCGGCCGCTACGCGGGCACGCCGAAGCAGTGCTCGTCGTGCCACCAGGCCGACTACGACCGCACGAGCAACCCGAACCATCGCGCGGGCAACCTCCCCACCACCTGCGAGAGCTGCCACCACACCGGCGCCTGGCGGCCGGCGAACTTCGACCACGCCAAGACCGGCTTCCCGCTGACCGGCGCCCACAACCGGACCACCTGCGAGCGCTGCCACCCCGGAGGACGCTACGCGGGCACGTCGAAGCAGTGCGCCTCGTGCCACCAGGCGAACTACGACCAGACCACGAACCCCAACCACCGGGCCGCCAACTTCCCCACGGCCTGCGAGACCTGCCACGGCACCAACGCCTGGCGCCCGGCGACCTTCGACCACAACCGCACCGCGTTCCCGCTCACCGGCGCGCACAACCGCACCGGCTGCGACCGATGCCACACGAACGGCCGCTACGCGGGCACCCCGCGGCAGTGCGCGGGCTGCCACCAGGGGAACTACGACCGCACGACCAACCCGAGCCACCGGGCGGCCAACTTCCCCACCAGCTGCCAGGACTGCCACGGCACGAATGCCTGGCGGCCCGCGACCTTCGACCACGACGGCCGCGATTTCCCGATCTACTCCGGCAAGCACCGGGGCAAGTGGGCCGCCTGCAGCGACTGCCACGTGAACCCCGCCAACTACAAGGTCTTCGAGTGCATCCTCTGCCACAAGCACGCGGACCGCCGCGAGATGGACGACAAGCACAAGGGCATGAGCGGGTACGCGTACCTGAGCACGGCCTGCTACAGCTGCCATCCGCGAGGGACGAAGCCATGAGGTGCACGCAGGTCCTTTGCGCGACCGTGCTGGCCGTGCGTGTCGCGCTCGCGCCGGCGGCGGCCGCGGAGAGCTACCGGGTCAAGTCGCGCGCGCTGGCCACGGTCTTCGTGAGCGTCGGCGAGGCCGGCCGCTTCGCACGCGGCGAGCGCCTGCGCGTGGTCGCGGGAGACGCGACCGTGGCCGAGATGGAGGTGGTCGCGCTCTACCCGGGCATGGTCGCGTGCCGGGTGTTGTCTTCGACGCGGGCCGTGGTCGCGGGCGACGTCGTGCTGCGCTCCGCGCCCCGCACCGCCGCGGGTGCCGCCCCTGGCGGGAAAGCGCCGGAGGTGCCGGCGCCGCGCCGCGCCGCGCCGCCGAGCCCTCCGCCCCCGGTCAAGCCGCCGCCGCGGCCGCCCGCGCCGGCCGCGGCCGGTGCCGACGGCGCCGCGCCGCACGCGACGAACGGCAACGGCAACGGCACGCCGGCGCGCGCGACGACGGCGTCGTTCCGCGTGAAGTACCGCTCGTCCGCCAACGCCTACCTCGACGCCGGCGGACCGGCCGGCCTGTCCGTCGGCGACCGGCTGCGCGTCGCCGCCGGC
>DATBIZ010000534.1:0-4797 GCA_036556645.1 Vicinamibacteria bacterium
GCGCTGCAGGGCTCGCGCGGCGACCCGCAGAGAGGCCTGGCGGGCGGCGGCCGGGGCGAGGCCGGCGGGCCGGCGCGCGCGCGGCTGCGCCGGGCGCTGGTGCTCGGACAGGTGGCGCTGTCGCTGGTGCTGCTCGCCGGGGCGGGCCTGCTGCTCAAGAGCCTGAGGCGCCTGCAGGCGGTGGACCCCGGCTACCGGACCGAGGGCCTCCTCACCCTGCGCGTGTCGCTGCCGCGCGCCCGCTACGGCACCCGGGAGGCGCTCGCCGCGTACCACGACCGGCTCGCGCCGCGCCTGCGGGCGAGCCCGGGCGTGGCGGCGGCGGCCGCCGCCTCGGTCGCCCCGCTGACCCCGTGGCGCGCCACGATCAACCTCACGGTCGAGGGCCGGCCGGCGCCGCCGCCCGAGAACGTCCCCCTGGCCAACTACCGCGCGGTGGACGAGCAGTACTTCGCCGCGATGCAGGTCCCGTTGCTGCGCGGCCGTCCGTTCGCGGACACGGACGCGGCCGGCGCGGCGCCGGTCGCGGTAGTGAACCGCACGCTGGCCGACCGCTACTGGCCCGACGGCGACGCCCTGGGCGCGCGGCTGCGCATCGACGACGATCCGCGCGGGCGCGTCGTGGAGGTGGTCGGGGTGGCCGGCGACGTGAAGCACTACGGCCTCGACGACCCGCCGTCGCTCGACGTCTACGTCCCCTACGTGCAGGCGCCGCAGTCGGTGGCGGTCTGGCTGGCCAACAGCACGAGCTGGGTGCTGCGCGCGCGCGTCGAGCCGCGCGCGCTGGCGGCAGCGGTCAAGCGCGAGGTGCAGGCGGCGGACGCGGAGGTGGCGGCGTCGGCGGCGCGCAGCATGGAGGACGCGCTCGCGGACACCGTCGCGCCGCGGCGCTTCAACGTGCTCCTGCTCGAGGCGTTCGCGCTGGCCGCGCTGCTGCTGGCGGCCGGCGGCATCTACGGCGTCACCGCCTACCTGGCCGCGCAGCGCACCCGGGAGATCGGCGTGCGCATCGCCCTCGGCGCGCGGCCGCGCGAGATCCTCTCGCTGGTGCTCGGCCAGGGCCTGGCCCCGGTGGCGGGGGGCCTGGCGGCCGGGCTCGCGCTGTCTCTGGGCCTCTCGCGCCTGGTGGAAGGCCTGCTCTTCGGGGTGGCCGCCCGCGATCCGGCCACGTTCGTGCTCGCGCCGGCGCTGCTCGCGGCCGCGGCCGCCGCCGCCAGCGGGGTGCCCGCGCTGCGCGCGGCGCGGCTCGACCCCGTGCGCGCGCTCCGGCTGGAATAGGCAGCGAGGGCCGATTCAATCGGGCACGAGCGACATCGGGGGGAGCGCGAATGCGCGCGGGGGGCCGGCATCGCGTCCCCCGTACTGACGGCTAGAACCGGTGGATGTAAGAGGCCTTGAAGAAGAACCCGCGACGCGTGGTCAGGTAGTCGCCGGGCTCTTCCAGGAGCTGCGCCCCGTCCCAGAGGCGGTCCTCGACCAGCGACCCGTAGCCGACGTAGGCCACGGTGCCGGGGAGCAGCTCGAACGAGCCGAGGACGTCCGTGAGCACCTGCCGGCGGTCGCTGTCGTAGCGGACGATCCCGCGCACGAACAGGTGCTTGCTGAACTGGTAGGTCGAGCGCAGGTTCAGCACGTTCACGCGGTACACGCTCTCCCCGGAAAGGCGGTCGAACTCGGCGCGGCTGAAGCCCACCGACTGGTTGAAGCTCGAGCTGGGCTGGAAGCCGACGTCGAGGTTGTACTGGCGCGACCGGCCGGAGAACGGGTCGTCCTCGTCGTAGTAGATGCCGCGGCCTACCTGTGAATACACGTTCACGTTCAGCCACTTCGTGAGCTGGGCGCCGCCCATCGCGCGCACGAACCCGAGCGGGTAGATCCGCTGCTGCCACGGCTCCTGGCCGAACGCGCCGTCCAGCCGGAAGAAGCCCTGGCGCGTGGTGTGGAAGCGGACGCCGCCCATCAGGAACGTCAGCGTGCCGCCCTGCTCGCGGTCGTCCACGAAGCGCGTGAACGTGAAGGGCACCACGCGCTTGAGCCACGAGTGCTTCTTGGGGTCCGGATACAGGCTCAGCGCGACGAAGGACCAGTTCGCGGTGATCCCGGTCTGGTTCAGGAACGCGGTGTCCATGCGGAAGTCGGAGTCGTAGTGCTCGAGCTGGTTGGCGACCGTCCAGCGCTTGTTCTCGAACACGTAGAAGGCGTTGCCGCCGACGCCGCTGGTGGCGTCCGCCCCGTCGTCGGAGACGCTCGTGGACCCGAGGAGCGTGCCCATCACCTGGTGGCTCCCGAAGCGCAGCGACACGTCGCCGCCGGCCACCCGGTTGTAGCCGTGCGCGAAGGTGGTGGCGGCCACCAGCCCGCCCACGTAGCGGTTCTGGCCCAGGCTGTACAGCGCGCGGCCGACGTGGAACGTCCGGTTGCGGCCCGGGAACGGGTTCGGCTCCTCGTCGTCGTCGCCGGGCTGGCCGGCCGCTTCGTCCGAGGCGGAGAGCGTGGCGAAGGTGACGCGGCCGATCGTCCCCGAGTACTTCCCGCCCCAGATCGGGTCCTCGATGCGCCGCGTGTGCACCGCCGTGCGCATGCTCGCGTCGCCGTTGCTGCCGGCCAGCTCGAAGGTGCCCATCCCCTCCATGAAGAACGGCCGTTTCTCGGAGAAGAAGATGGGGAAGCGCTGGTTCACCTCCACCTGGAACGCGTCGCTCTCCACCTGCGAGAAGTCCGGGTTCACGGTGCCTTCCAGCGTGGTCGACGAGGTGACGCCGTACTTCAGGCTCAGCCCCACGTCGGGCTCGGCGTCCACCCGCCCGAAGGCGGACGGGGACTCGCGGAGCTGGGTGGTCGAGTAGGTCGCGCTCGGCATCAGCTCCAGCGTGAGCGGCGCCTTCAGGTCGCGCAGCATCAGCGAGGCGTGGCGCTCGATGATGGACTTGCCGGGCGTGATGTCCGGCCAGGACGCGGACATGCCGAGGCGGCTGACGCGCCGCCAGAACATCACGCCCATGTGCACGTCGCGCCCGCTCTTGAAGCGGATGCTCTTCAGGGGCAGGCGGATCTCGGCCTGGTAGCCGTCCGCGGTGGGCTGGCCGGCGCTGTCCCACACCCAGTCGGGCGCGAGCTGCTCGCCCGCGCTGGACGAGTTCAGGATGTCGGCCTGCACGCCGCGCGGGTTCACGAACATGTCGTAGGAGGTCTGGCCCGAGGCGACCGAGTCGAGGCTGAGCCCCACCCAGTCGTCGTTGAAGAGCTGGTCGCGGCGGGAGAGGTTGCTGCGCACCTTCTCCGGCTCGGGGTCGCGGCAGCGGAACGCGAAGTAGACGCTGCGGTCGTCGTAGGCGACCCACACCTCGGTCTTCTGGGCCAGCCTCTCGCCGTACGCGGGGTTGTAGGTGATCCACTCGCCGAGCGGCTGCGGAGCCGTCTGCCAGGCCTGGTCGTCGAGCGAGCCGTCGATGCGGGGCGGCTCGGCGACCCGCACCGCCTCGATGCGCGGCGGCCACTCGCGGGCGCCGTTCCCGGTGTCCGCCGCGGGCGTCTGCGCACGGAGGGGCGCCGTCGCGAGCACCACCAGGAGCACGCCGGGGCACGGCCGGAGGACCATGCTCCTGAGACGTCCCGGGCGCGCGGAAGGTTGCTCCGATGTCTGGACGGAGGTGCAATCCGTTGAACACGGCGTCCGGTCGTACGGGGTTGACACCGCGCGCGCGGCGACCCTAGGCTCGTCCGCCTTCCCGGGCCGAGGAGGGAGACATCCCATGAAGCTGGCGCCGCCGCGCTCGTGATCGCCCTCCGGCCGTGACCCCGCTGCGGACGGCGGCGCTGACCTCCGCCGCGCTCACCGCCTTCGCCGCGAACTCGCTCCTGTGCCGCGCCGCGCTCCTGGGCGGGCTCGTGGACGCGGCCACGTTCACGACCGTGCGCATCGTCTCGGGGGCGGCCGCCCTGCTCGTGCTCGACCGGCTGTGGACGCCGGGGGACCGCGCCCCGGCGGGCGGGAGCTGGGCCTCGGCGGCGGCGCTGTTCGCTTATGCCGCGGCGTTCTCGTTCGCCTACGTGCGCATCGGCGCCGGCGTGGGCGCGCTGCTGCTGTTCGCGGCGGTGCAGGCCACGATGATCGCGTGGGCCGTGCGCTCGGGGGAGCGGCTGCGGAGCGTGCAGTGGCTCGGAGTCCTGACCGCGCTCGGCGGCCTGGTGGTGCTGGTGCGCCCGGGGCGGGCGGCGCCCGATGCGCTCGGGTCCGTGCTGATGATCGCGGCGGGCATCGCCTGGGGCGTCTACACGCTGCGCGGGCGCGGCGTCGCGCGCGCGTTGGCCGCCACCGCGGCCAACTTCGCGCGCGCCTTGCCCATGGCCGTCGCGCTGAGCGTGGTGGCCGCCGGCGAGCGGCACTGGAGCTGGCGCGGGGCGTTGCTCGCGATCGCCTCGGGCGCGCTGGCCTCGGGCGTGGGCTACAGCCTGTGGTACGCGGCACTGCGCGGGCTCACCGCCGCGCGCGCGGCCGTGCTCCAGCTCACGGTGCCGCTGCTGGCCGCAGCCGGCGGCGTGGTGCTGCTCTCCGAGCCGTTGCGCCCGCGGCTCGTGGCGGCGGCGGTCGCGATCGTGGCCGGGGTGGCGCTGGCGATCCGGCGTCCGCCGGCCGCGGCGACGGCGCGTTAGACGACCGCCGGCGCCTCCGGCGGGCCCGTCCACTTCGTCATGTTCTCGGCGCCGTCCTCCGTGATGAAGACGATGTCTTCGTGCCGCACGCCGAGCTCGCCGGGCACGTAGATCCCGGGCTCGTCGCTGAAGCACATCCCCGGC
>DATBIZ010000535.1:0-8325 GCA_036556645.1 Vicinamibacteria bacterium
CCCGCGCAGCCCACTGGAAAAACAGCTGGCGGCGATCTGGGGGCAGGTGCTCAACGTGGAGCGGGTCGGCGTGCACGACAACTTCTTCGAGCTGGGCGGCGATTCGATCCTGAGCCTACAGGTGGTGGCGCGCGCGGGCGAGGCCGGCCTGCGGCTCTCCTTGAAGCAGGTGTTCCAGCACCAGACCATCGCCGAGCTGGCCGAGGTGGCGGGCACCGCCGCGGAGATGGCCGCCGAGCAGGGGCCGGTGGCGGGCGAGGCGCCGCTGACCCCGATCCAGCGCTGGTACCTCTCGCCGGGGAGGGAGGCGCCCGCGCACTTCAACCAGGCCGTGCTGCTCGAGCTGCGACGGCCGGTGCCCGCGGACGTGCTCGCGCGGGCGGTGGCCGCGGTCGAGGCGCACCACGACGCGCTCCGCATGCGTTTCGAGCCGGGCGCCTCGGGGTGGACGCAGCGGCTGTCCGAGCCGGGGGGCGAGGCGCCGTTCGCGCAGGTGGACCTCTCGTCGGTCGCGCCGGCCGAGCGGCCCGCGGCCACGCTCGCCGCGTGCGAGCGCGCGCAGCGCAGCCTGGACCTCGAGCGCGGGCCGCTCTGGCGCGTGGTGCGGTTCGACCGCGGGACGGACGAGCGCGCGCGGCTGCTGGTCGTCGTCCATCACCTGGTCGTGGACGGCGTCTCCTGGCGCGTGCTGCTCGAGGACCTGCAGTCGGCCTGCGAGCAGGGCGGGGGGCAGCGCGTCCGCCTCCCGCGCAAGACGACGTCGTTCAAGCGATGGGCCGAACGGCTGGCCGAGCACGCGCGCGGGGACGCTCCCGGCCGCGAGCGCGAGCACTGGCGCGACACGCTGGCCGGGGCGCCGCACCCGCTGCCCGTGGACGATCCGACGGGCCGTGCGCGCAACACGGTCGGCACCGCGCGCACGGTCACGGTCGCGCTCGACGAGGACGACACGCGCGCGCTGCTGCAGGAGGTGCCGGGCGCCTATCGCACGCAGGTCGCGGACGCGCTGCTCGCCGCGGTCCTCGAGGCCTTCCACCGGTGGACCGGCGCGGACGAGCTGCGGCTCGACGTCGAGGGGCACGGGCGCGAGGAGCTGTTCGACGACGTGGACCTCTCGCGCACGGTCGGCTGGTTCACCACCGTCTACCCGGTGCGCCTGCGCCACGCCGCCGGCGGGCCGGGCGAGGCGCTGAAGGCGGTCAAGGAGACCCTGCGGCAGGTGCCGCGCCACGGGATCGGCTACGGGCTGCTCCGCCACCTGCGCGGCGAGCCGCTCGCGAGCCGGGCCGAGGTCGCGTTCAACTACCTCGGGCAGTTCGACCAGGTGTGGAACGACACGAGCCTGTTCGGCCTGTCCGGCGAGCCGAGCGGCCTGAGCCGGGCGGAGCACGCCGCGCGCGAGCACCTGCTCGAGATCAACGGCGCCGTCACCGGCGGCCGGCTGCGCATCGAGTGGACCTACAGCGAAGCCGTCCACCATCGCGCGACCGTGGAGCGGCTGGCGCGCGGGTTCGAGGCCGCGCTGCGCGAGCTGATCGCGCACTGCCGGAGCGGCGCGCGCGGCTGCACGCCGTCGGACTTCCCGCTGGCCCGCCTCGGCCCCGCGGAGCTCGCGCGGATCGGGGCCGACGGCGGCGACGTCGAGGACGTGTTCCCGCTCTCCCCGATGCAGGAGGGCCTGCTGCTGCACACCCTGATGGCGCCGCGCAGCGCGCTCTACTTCGAGCAGGCACGCTTCGAGTTCAAGGGTCCGCTCGACGTGCCGGCGCTGCGGCGGGCGTGGGACACGGTCGCGCAGCGGCACGGCGCGCTGCGCACGCGCTTCGCCTGGGAGGGGCTGCCTCGCGTGCTGCAGGTGGTCGAGCGCCGGGCGGCGCTGCCGTGGACCGAGGAGGACTGGCGCGGCCTGCCGCCGCCGGACGTGGACCGCCGGTTCGAGGCGTGGCTCCAGGCGGACCGCGACCGCGGCTTCGCGCCCGCGGAGGCCCCGCTGGCCCGCGTCGCGGTCTTGCGCACGGAGGAGGACCGGCACCGGCTGGTGTGGAGCTTCCACCACGCGCTGCTCGACGGGTGGTGCCTGCCCCTGGTGCTGCGCGAGGTGCTCGCGCTGTACCGCGCGTACACCGCGAACGAGCCGGCGCGCCTGCCCGAGGTGCGCCCGTTCCGCGACTACATCGGCTGGCTCGCGGAGCAGGACCTCGGCGCCGCCGAGCGCTACTGGCGCGAGGAGCTCGCGGGCTTCGAGGAGCCGACCCCGCTCGGGTTCGGCGAGCCGCCGGCCGCGGCCGGGGACGTCGAGCCGGCCGAGATCGCGTTCGCGCTCGACGAAGGCGTCACGGGCGCGCTCCAGGGCCTCGGGCGGCGCCACGGCCTCACCTTGAACACGCTGGTCCAGGGCGCGTGGGCGGTGCTGCTGGCCCGCTACAGCGGCCGCGACGACGTCCTGTTCGGGGTCACGGTCTCCGGCCGCCCGGCCTCGCTGCGCGGCGTGGACGGGATCGTCGGCCTGTTCATCAACACGCTGCCGCTGCGCGCCGCGGTCGAGGACGACGTGCCGGCGCTGGCCTGGCTCCAGCGCCTGCAGGAGCGGCAGGTGGAGCAGCGGCAGTACGAGTACAGCCCGCTCGCCGACGTGCAGCGCTGGAGCGGGGTGGAGCCGGGCCGCGCCCTGTTCGAGAGCCTGCTCGTCTTCGAGAACTACCCGGTGGACCCGGCGCTGCGCGAGAGCGGGCTCGCCCTCGGCGTGCGCAGCCTCGGCACGCGCGAGACCACGAACTACCCGCTGACGCTGGTCGCCGCCGCCGCCGGCACCCGGCTGGTGGTGCGCCTGCTCTACGACCCGCGACGCTTCGGCGAACACGCGATCGCCGGCCTCCAGCGGCACCTCGCGCGGGTCCTGGAGGGACTCTCCGGCGCGGCGGACGGCCGGCGCCTGGGCGAGCTCGGCCTGCTCGACGCGGGCGAGCGGAGCGCCCTGCTGCGCGAGGCCGCCTCCACCGAGGCGCCCTATCCGCGCGACGCCACGATCGCCGAGGCCTTCCGCGCCCAGGTGGCGCGCGACCCCGACGCGGTCGCCGCCTCGTGCGACGGCCAGGTGCTGCGCTACGGAGAGCTGGACCAGCGCTCGAACCGTCTCGCGCGGCGGCTGCGCGCGCTGGGGGTCCGCGCCGACGCGCGCGTCGGCGTCTGCCTGCGCCGCTCGCTGGACCTGCCCGTGGCCCTGCTCGGCACGTTGAAGGCGGGCGCGGCCTACGTGCCGCTCGACGCCGCCTACCCCGCGGAGCGCCTCGCCTTCATGCTGGCGGACGCGGGCGTGTCGGTGCTGCTGACCGAGGAGGGCCTGGCCGCGTCGCTGCCCCAGGGCACGCACGCGGTGGTGCGGCTCGACGCCGACGGAGGGGCGATCGCGGCGGAGAGCGCCGAGCCCTTCGCGAGCGGCGCCACGCCGGACACGCTCGCCTACGTGACCTACACCTCCGGCTCCACCGGCCGGCCGAAGGGGGTCGAGGTCCGCCATCGCGGCGTGTTGCGCCTGCTCTTCGGGGTGGACTACGTCCGCCTGGGCCCGGACCAGACGCTGCTGCAGCTCGCGCCCGTCTCCTTCGACGCCTCCACGCTCGAGATCTGGGGCGCGCTGCTGCACGGCGGGCGCTGCGCGCTCTTCCCCGGCGAGCGGCCGACCGCGCGCGACCTGGGCCGCGCGATCGCGGCCGAGGGCGTGACCACGTTGTGGCTGACCGCCTCGCTCTTCAACGCGGTCGTGGACGAGGCGCCCGAGGTGCTCGCACCGGTGCGCCAGCTCCTGATCGGCGGGGAGGCGCTCTCGGTCGAGCACGTCCGCCGCGCGCTCGCGTGCCTGCCCGGCACGCGCATCGTCAACGGCTACGGCCCGACCGAGAGCACGACCTTCACCTGCTGCCACGAGATCCCGCGGCCGCTGGGCGAGGGCGTGCGCGCGATCCCGATCGGCCGTGCGATCGGCAACACGCGCACGTACGTGCTCGACCGCGGCCTGCGTCTGGTGCCCGCGGGCGTGGCGGGCGAGCTGTTCATCGGCGGCGACGGGCTGGCGCGCGGCTACCTCGGCCGGCCCGAGCTGACCGCGGAGCGGTTCGTGCCCGACCCGTTCGCGGCGCGGCCCGGCGAGAGGCTCTACCGGACGGGGGACCGCGTCCGCCGGCGGCCCGACGGCACCCTCGACTTCCTCGGCCGCTTCGACCACCAGGTGAAGGTGCGCGGCTTCCGCATCGAGCTGGGCGAGATCGAGTCGGCGCTGCGGCGTCACCCCGCCGTCGCGGACGCGGTCGTCGTCGTGCGCGAGGACCGGCCTCGCGACCGGCGCCTGGTCGGCTACGTGGCCCGGCGCGACGGCGCCGCGCTCGGCCCCGAGGACCTGCGCGCGGAGCTGCAGGCGCGGCTGCCCGAATACATGGTGCCCTCGGCGTTCGTGGTGCTCGACCGCCTGCCGCTGGGCGCCGCCGGCAAGGTGGATCGCCGCGCGCTGCCGGCCCCCGAGGCGTCGCTGGCCCGCGAGCCGTTCGCGCCGCCGCGCGACGAGCTCGAGAGCGCGATCGCGGCGGCCTGGCGCGAGGTCCTGGGGGTCGAGGAGGTCGGCATCCACGACAGCTTCTTCGACCTCGGCGGGCACTCCCTGTCCCTGCTCAAGGTGCACGGCCGCCTGGTGGACGTGGCCCGGCCGCACGAGCTGACGATCGTGGAGCTGTTCGAGCACCCCACGGTGGCCTCTCTGGCCGCCCACCTGCGGGGAGCCGGGGAGAGCGCCCGCCGGGGTACGGCCGAGGACCGGGCAAAACGCCTGGAAGAGGGCCGCAGCCGCCTGGGGCGGCGCCTGGAGATGCGCCAGAACGCGGGAAGGTCCGGCCGCCCCTCCGGCGCGGCGCCGGAGGGGGTCGAGCCTGCCCCCGCCGAGGTGGAGGAGGGTTGAGGGAAGGGGGCGGTTCCGCGAGACTTCCGGCCGCCGGTCGTGTACACTTCCGCCCCACCGAGCCACTCGGGTCGTAATACCCCGCACCGCCAGCTAGCCGGTCCCCTCCTCCAGCTCTAGGCGAAGCGGCCGGGCCTTGGATTGCCAGGAGACCGTGCGGAGATGAGCGCGCCGTACGAGGGGACAGGCCTCGAGATCGCCATCATCGGGATGAGCTGCCAGGTGCCGGGGGCAGCCAGCCTGGAGGCGTTCTGGGCCAATCTCCGTGAAGGCGTCGAGTCGATCTCGTTCTTCCGTGACGAGGAGCTGCGCGAGGCGGGCGTCCCCGCGGACCTGCTCTCACGTCCGGATTACGTGAAGGCGGCGGGCGTGCTCGGCGACGTCGCGCGCTTCGACGCCGCGTTCTTCGGCTGCACGCCGCGCGAGGCCCAGGTCATCGACCCGCAGCAGCGGCTGTTCCTGGAGCGCGCCTGGGAGGCGCTCGAGCGCGCCGGCTACGACCCGGCCGGCTATCCGGGCGCGGTCGGGGTGTACGGCGGGTCGAGCACCAGCGGCTACCTCTACGCGCTGCTCGGGCATCCGGGCGTGCGCGCGGTGGTCTCGCTCTACGAGCTCGGGCTGGCCACGGAGAAGGACTTCCTGGCCACGCGCGTGGCCTACAAGCTCGGCCTCGAGGGCCCGGCCGTCACCGTGCAGACCGCCTGCTCGACGTCGCTGGTGGCCGTCCATCTCGCCTGCCAGAGCCTGCTGGCGGGGGAGTGCGACCTCGCGCTGGCGGGCGGCGTGGCGGTCCAGGTGCCGGAGAAGGCCGGCTACGTGTACGAGCCCGACGGCATCGGCTCGCGTGACGGCCACACGCGCGCGTTCGACGCGGCGGCGAGCGGCACCGTGCGCGGGAACGGCCTCGGCGTCGTCGTCCTGAAGCGCCTGGCGGACGCGGTGCGCGACGGGGACCACATCTCGGCCGTCATCCGCGGCTCGGCGATGAACAACGACGGCGCGCGCAAGGTCGGCTACACCGCCCCCGGCGTGGACGGCCAGGCGCGGGTGATCCGCGCCGCGCTGGCCACCGCGGGCGTGGCCGCGGACACGGTCGGGTACGTCGAGGCGCACGGCACGGCGACCGCGCTGGGCGACCCGATCGAAGTGGCGGCGCTCACCCAGGCCTTCCGCGAGGACACCACCCGCGCCGGCTTCTGCGGGCTGGGGTCCTTGAAGACCAACGTCGGGCACCTCGACCCGGCCGCGGGCGTCGTGGGCCTGATCAAGGCCGCGCTGATGCTGGAGCACGGCGAGCTGGTGCCGAGCCTGAACTTCGAGCGGCCGAACCCGAAGATCGACTTCGCCCGCAGCCCGTTCTACGTCGTCAGCGAGCGGCGTCCCTGGACCGCGAACGGCCACCCGCGGCGCGCGGGCGTCAGCTCGTTCGGCATCGGGGGCACCAACGTGCACCTCGTGCTCGAGGAGGCGCCGGCTCCGCCGCCGGCGCCCGCGCTCCCGCCGCCGCCCTGCGCGCTCGTGGTCTCGGCGCGCACCCCGGACGCGCTCGAGGCCGCCACCGACCGGCTCGCCGCGCACCTGGCCGCGCACCCCGAGCTGCGGCCCGACGACGTGGAGTTCACGCTGCGCCACGGGCGCCGGGCCTTCGCCCACCGGCGCACGGTCGTGGGCGGCGACCTCGCCGAGGCGTCGCGGGCCCTCGCCGCGCGCGACCCGGGACGGACCTGGAGCGGGGTCGCGGACGAGCGCGCGCCCTCGGTGGCGTTCCTGTTCCCCGGCCAGGGCGCGCAGCACGTGGGCATGGGACGCCGGCTCTACGAGACGCAGCCCGTGTTCCGAAGCGAGGTGGACGCCGGCTGCGAGGTGCTGCGGCCGCTGCTCGGCCTCGACCTGCGCGAGGTGCTGTACCCCGCGGGCGCGGACGAGGCCGCGGCGGAGGCGCTGGGCCGCACCGCGCTCACCCAGCCCGCGCTGTTCGTGGTCGAGCACGCGCTGGCGAAGCTGTGGGGGAGCTGGGGCGTCGAGCCGGACAGCCTGATCGGCCACAGCGTGGGCGAATACGTGGCGGCCACGCTCGCCGGGGTGATGCGGCGCGACGACGCGCTCGCCCTGGTCGCGGAGCGCGGCCGGCTGATGCAGGAGTGCGTGCCCGGCGCGATGCTGGCGGTCCCGCTGGCCGCGGCCGAGGTGGGAGCGCTGCTCACCGGGCGCCTGGCCCTGGCCGCCGACAACGGCTTCGACGCCTGCGTGGTGGCCGGTCCCCACGGCGAGGTCGCGCAGCTCGAGGCGCAGCTCGCCGGACGCGGCGTCCTCTGCTCCCGGCTGCCGACGTCCCACGCGTTCCACTGCGACCTGATGGACCCGATCCTGGAGGCCTTCGCCGCGCGCGTCGCGCGCGTGCGGCTCTCGCCGCCGCGGCTGCCGTTCGTCTCCAACCTGAGCGGCACCTGGATCAGCCCGGCCGAGGCCACCGACCCCGGCTACTGGGCCCGCCACCTGCGGCACACCGTGCGCTTCGCGGAAGGCGTGCGCGCGCTGCTCGCGGACGAGCGCCGGGTGCTGCTCGAGGTGGGCCCCGGCCACGCGCTCTCGTCGCTGGCGCGCCGGGCGGCCGGCGCGGGGGCGCCGCGCGTCGCGCTGCCCTCGCTCGCGCACCCCCGGCGCCCCGAGCCCGACGACGCGTTCGTGCTCGGCACCGCCGCCCGGCTGTGGCTGGCGGGCGTGCCGGTGGACTGGCGCGCGGGGCGAACCGCCCGCCGCGTCGTCCTGCCCACCTACCCGTTCGAGGGCGAGCGCTACTGGGTGGATCCGCCCGCCGCGGCCGCCGGCGCGCCCGCGGAGAAGCGCGCGGACGTGGCGGGCTGGCTCTACGGCGTGTCGTGGAAGCGCGCGGATCCGCCGCCGCCGCGCTCGGTGCCGGCCGCGCGCTGGTGCGTGTTCGCGGACGAGGGGGGCTTCGGCGCCGCCCTCGCCGAGCGGCTGCGCGCGGGGGGCGCGGAGGTGACGCTGGTCCGCGCGGGTGCGCGCTTCGCGCGCGAGGGCGAGCGCGCGTTCGTGGTCGCGCCGGCTTCGCGCGCGGACCACGAGGCGTTGCTGCGCGCGTTGCGCGCCGACGGCGCGGCGCCGGACGGCCTGGTGCACGCGTTCGGCCTGGACGCGCCGGGCGACGGCGACGAGCCGTCCGCGCGCACGTTCCTCGGCGTGCTCCACCTCGCGCAGGCGCTCGGGCGCGTGCAGGAGCGCGAGGCGCGGCTGTTCGTGCTCGGCACCGGGGTCCACGACGTGACCGGCCAGGAGACGCTTCATCCGGGCCAGGCCGCCGCCCTCGGCCCGTGCATGGTGCTGGGGCAGGAGTACCCGCACCTCTCCGGCCGCTACGT
>DATBIZ010000536.1:0-8196 GCA_036556645.1 Vicinamibacteria bacterium
CCGCGGCCGCGGCGCCGGTGGCGATCACGAACGCCGCCAGCGCCTTGTCGAGATCGGCGCTGAACAGCACGATCGCGGCGCGGTCGTCCACGGTGCGCTCGCGGAGCGCGGACAGCTCCCGGCCCACGTCCTCGCGGAAGGTCGCGAGCTGCTTCTCCACCTCGCGGGCCACGGCGTCGTTGAGCCCCGGATCGGCCAGGGCGGTGGCCTCCGGTGCGCGTTCGGGATCGGGCATGGTTCCTCCTTCGGGCGGCCTGCTCCCTCCGTGAGAGCCGCCGGAGGCGAAAAGGGTTCGCGCCGGTCAGTGCGCCGGCTGCACGACCGCCGACGCTCCCCGGACCAGTCCGGCCGACCGGACGGCCGACCGCGGCGGCACCGTCAGCACCGGGCACGGCGCGTTCCGCACCACCCCCGTCATCGTCGAGCCGAACGGCAGCACGGACGCGCCGCCGGCGCCCATGATCACGAGGTCGGCCTGCTTCTCCCGGGCCAGACGCACGACCTGCAGCCGCGCCTTGCCCGGGACCACGACCTCGTCCACGCCGCACGCGGCGCGGACTTCGTCGGGAAGCAGCTCGCGCAGGCGCTCGCGGGCCTGCCTCTCGACCGTCTCGCGGTACGCCGCGAACCAGGGCGCCCCCAGGCGCAGCTCCATCCGGCGGCGGTCCGCCGGGATCTCCTCCATCGAGTGGACGACCGCGACCTGCGCGCCCGCGCGCAGGGCCAGCGACAGCGCGTACTCGAGCGTGGTGCCCGACGTCGCGCCGAGGTCCACCGCGCACAGCAGCCGCCGGAAGGGCGCCTGCCCCGTCCGGTCCGGCGAGGCGGCCGCGCGCGGCACGGTCAGCACCGGGCACGGCGACAAGCGGATGGCCGCCTCCGCGACCGAACCCACCTCCCAGTGCTCGAGGCCGCGGCGGCCGTGCGTGCCCACCACCAGCAGGTCGGCGCCCCAGAGCAGCGACTCGGCCGCGATCTCCGCCGCCGCTTCGCCCTCGCGCAGCGCGAGCCGGGGCGCGAGCGCCGCGGTGGCGGGCTCGACGAAACGCCGCATCTCCTCGAGCCGCCGGGTCCGCTCCCCCGCGTCGAGCTTCCCCGCGCCGATGAGCCGGAAGTCGGCCGGCGCCACCACGTGCACCACCGCCAGCCGGGCGCCCGACCAGCGGGCGAGCGCGGCGGCGTGCTCCAGTGCGCGCGCGGACAGCTCCGAGAAGTCGGTCGCACACAGGATGCGTCCGAAATGCGCTCTGCTCATCGCCTGTCTCCTTCGACACCCACGGCCGCGGACGGATCGTGCAAGCGCCGTACCCTGCCGCGCGCGCGTGTTGGCGCGGGCAATCGCCGTCGAGCGCGCAACCGATGCGCCGGGCCCCGCCCGGCGCGCACCGTTTTCACCGGAGCGCCCGGCAAGTCGTGCTGTGCGGCATTCCGCGCACGGCACGCGCTTTGAAGCCCCCGCCACGAACACTCGAGGAGGCTGACACCCGATGCGACCGATCCTGCCCCTGCTGATCGCCGCCGCCGCCGTGCCGCTGGCCTGTCGCGCCCGCGCGCCCGAGACGGCACCGAGCCCCGCCTCGCCGGCGGCCGCCGCCGCCGCGCTCGCGACGCCGAGCCCGGAGGACCGCGCGGTCGCGGCCGCCGAGGCGCACACGCCCGAGGTGCTCGACGGCACCGTCCTCGAGGTGAAGGACGCCGGCGGCTACACCTACCTGCACGTGCAATCGGATCGCGGTCCGGCCTGGGCGGCGGTGGACAAGGCGACGGTGAAGAAGGGCGCGCGGGTGCGCGTGCTCGCCTCCGTGGTGATGGACGGCTTCGAGAGCCGCACGCTCGGGCGGCGCTTCGACCGGATCGTGTTCGGCAGCCTGGAGGACGGCGGCCCCGCGCCGGCCACGGCGCCGGCGGACGCGGCCGCGAAGGTGCCGCCGGCCATGGCCGCGGCGCTGGCCGCGCAGCATGCCTCGGCGGTCGCGGGGCCCGCCGACGTCGGGCCGATCCAGGTCGGTCGGGCCGCCGCGCCGGACGGACGCACCGTGGCGGAGGTGTTCGCGCAGCGCGCGGCGCTCGACACGAAGCCGGTGGCGGTGCGCGGCAAGGTGGTCAAGTTCCTCCCCGGGATCATGGGGCGCAACTGGATCCACCTGCGCGACGGCTCCGGCTCCGCGGAGCGCAAGGACCACGACCTGACCGTCACCACGTCCGAGACCGCGGCGGTCGGCGACATCGTGCTCGTGCGGGGGACGGTCCGCAAGGACCTCGACTTCGGCGCCGGCTACGCCTACGCGGTGCTGGTCGAGGGGGCGAAGCTCTCGAAGTAACGACCGCGGTCGCGTCGAAGCCGGAGCGGGCGCCGGGCGCGCAGGCCGCGGCGGAGCGGTTCCGAGATGGATGTCGAGGAGGGCGAGGACCGGCAGCGCCGGGGCGGGGAACTCCCCGCGTTCGAGCGCCTCTGGGCGCGCGCGGCGCTGCTGGAACGGTCCATCTTCGTGCTGGTCGCCTTCGTGGCGGTCGCCCCGCCGCTGCTGTTCGCGGCGGTCGGCCTGCGGGAGCTGCACGCCCGCGCGGACACCCATGCCCGGCACGTCGGCAAGATCCTCGAGCTGTACCGGGCCATGCCGCACGCGAGCGAGGAAGGCCTCGAGCGCCACCTCCGCGTCGAGTTCGAGCACGACGCGCTCGCGGGCATCGAGGTGACCGGACCGGACGGCCGGGAGCTGCTGCGGCTGGGCGCCCCGGCCGGCTTCACGCTCCCGCACGCCAGCGAGCTGGCGCTGGGGGCGGCCGCCGCGCCGTTCAGCCGCGTGCGCGTGCGCCTGGACGACGGGCGGCTGAAGCAGGACGTGCTGCGCCTGGTGGGCGTGCACCTGCTGGTGGGGCTCGCGCTGGGCCTCGGCGTCTATCGCGTGCCGGTGCGGGCCTTCGCCCGCGCGATCCGGGAGCTCGAGTGCGCCCAGGCGCAGCTCGTCCATTCCAACCGGCTGAGCGCGGTCGGCGCGATGTACGCCGGCCTCACCCACGAGATCAACAACCCGCTGGGGATCCTCAGCGCGCGCGCCCAGCTCCTGCTGGCGGCGGCCCGGGAGAAGGACCTCGACGCGGAGACCGTGCACGACCTCGAGGTCATCGAGCGCCAGGGGGCGCGCATCGCCGCCATCGTGCGCGGCCTGCTCGCCTTCGCGCGCAAGGCCGACCTGCCGATGCAGCCCGTGGACGTCAACGCCGTCGTGCGCGACGTGGCCTCCCTGGTCGAGAAGCCGCTCCTCGCGCAGAAGGTCGCCCTGCGGGCCGACCTGGCGCCCGCGCTGCCGCGGCTGGTCGGCAGCCCGGAGCAGATCGCCCAGGTGCTGATGAACCTGGTGAACAACGCGCGCGACGCCATGCCCGGGGGAGGGACGCTCACGCTGCGCACGCTCGCGCGCGACGGCCAGGTGGTGGCGCAGGTGCGCGACACCGGCCCCGGCCTCCTGCCCGAGGTCCAGCGGCGGCTGTTCGAGCCCTTCTTCACCACGAAGCCGGTCGGCCGCGGCACGGGCCTCGGCCTGTCCGTCAGCTACGGGATCGCCCGCGCGCACGGCGGCGACCTGACCGGCGCCAACGCGGCGGACGGGGGCGCGCTCTTCGAGCTGTCGCTGCCCGCCGCCGCCGAGGCCGCGGCGTGAGCGCCCGCGTCGCGCGCGTGCTGGTGGTGGACGACGAGCCCGAGATGGCCCAGGCCACCGCGGCCATCCTGCGCCGCGCCGGCCACGACGCCGGCGTGGAGACCGATGCCGGGCGCGCGCTGGAAACGCTTGCGTCCCGCCGGCCGGACCTGCTCCTGACCGACCTGCGCATGCCGGGCGTGGACGGGATGGCCCTGGTGGAGGCGGCCCACGCCCTCTCGCCCCCGCTGCCGGTGATCGTGCTGACCGGCTACGCGTCGGTCGCCTCCGCGGTGGAGGCCATGCGGCGCGGCGCCGCCGACTACCTGCCCAAGCCCTTCCAGTCCGAGGAGCTGCTCGTGCGCGTGGAGCGGGCCCTGGCCTTCGCGCGGCTGCAGGACGAGAACCGTGCGCTGCGCGAGCGCGTGGACGTCGAGGCGCGGCCGCCGCTGCTGGTGGGGCAGAGCCCGGGCCTGCGCGACGTGTTGCGCATGGTGGAGAAGGTGGCGCCGACGGACACGCGCGTGCTGATCGTGGGCGAGAGCGGCACGGGCAAGGAGCTGCTCGCCCGGACCATCCACGCCCTGTCCGCGCGCGCGCGCATGCCGTTCGTGGCCGTCAACTGCGGCGCGCTGGCCGAGACCCTGCTCGAGTCGGAGCTGTTCGGGCACGAGCGCGGCGCCTTCACCGGCGCGGTGGCCACGCGCAAGGGGCTGGTGGAGGTTGCGGAGGGCGGCACGCTGTTCCTCGACGAGATCTCGGAGACCACGTCGGCCTTCCAGACCGACCTCCTGCGCGTGATCCAGGAGGGCGAATACCGCCGGGTGGGCGGCACGCGGCCGCTGCAGGCGGACGTGCGCATCCTGGCCTCGACCAACCGCGACCCGCGCCGTGCGATCGCGGAAGGCTACCTGCGCGACGACCTCTTCTATCGGCTGAGCGTCGTCCAGCTCGTGTTGCCCCCGCTGCGCGAGCGCGCCGCGGACGTGGCGGCACTCTCCGCCCACTTCGTCGAGGTCTATTCCCGCCAGATCAAGAAGCGGGTGACGGGAGTGGACGAGGCGGCGCTGCGCGCGCTGCAACGCTATCCGTGGCCGGGGAACGTTCGTGAGCTGGAGAACGTGATCGAGCGGGCCATCATCATGGCCGAGGACGGCCGCCCGCTCTCCACCGCGGACCTCCCCGAGGACCTCGCGGGCGCCGCGGCCGCGGACCGGGACCACGACCCGGGGCCGCCCCTGCGCGAGGCGGAGCGGGACGTGCTGCTGCGCGCGCTCCGCGAGTGCGGCGGCAACCGGAGCCTGGCCGCCCGCCGGCTCGGCATCGGCCGCCGCACGCTGTACGACAAGCTGGCCCGCCACCACATCCCGGCGCGCGCGGCGGAAACCTCCATTGCGCCCAATGCGCGCGAGCCGCGCGAATAGGGCATTTGCTCCATGGCCCGCCGCGAGGCTCCGTCACTAGATTCGCGCGTGGGCCGCTCTGCTGCGCCGGCCCGGCCGGAAGGAACCTGATCATGCCACCGCGATGGAGCTCCCTCGCGACCACGCTCGCCGCCCTGGCCCTGGCCGCGCTGCTCCCGGCGCCCGCCGCCGCGGCGCCGCGGCTGAAGTCGAAGGACTGCCTGTCCTGCCACGCCGCCACCCGGAAAGAGCAGGCGAAGAAGGTGGTGCACGCCCCGTTCAAGGACGGGAAGGGCTGCGAGGCCTGCCACAAGCGCCACGGGGTCGTGGGCGTGCTCGTGCTCAAGGCCGAGGAGCCGGCGCTGTGCTTCTCCTGCCACGGGGCGGAGGAGGCCGCCTTCGAGCAGGCGCACGTGCACGCGCCGCTCGCCGGCGCGCAGGACGGCAAGGCCGGCAAGTGCTCGACCTGCCACGCGCCGCACGCCTCGGACCACCCGGCGCTGGTCAAGCTCGCCGGCAACGAGTCCTGTTTCGCCTGCCACGCGCGCGAGCGCTTCACCGGCGCCGCCGTGCACGCGCCGGCGCAGGCGAGCTGCCTCACCTGCCACGGCCCCCACGCGCAGGGCGAGGCCCGCCTGCTGCGGCAGCCGGAGAAGGAGCTGTGCGCGTCCTGCCACCGCGCCGGCGGCAGCGCGAGGGCGCCGGCGCACTCCGGGTTCTCGGTGGACAGGCTCGCCTGCACCACGTGCCACAGCCCGCACGCGGCGAAGGACACGTCGCTGCTCCGCGCCGTCGTCCACGCGCCCGCCACCGAATGCGCGAGCTGCCACCAGGGACCGGCCGCGCCGGAGCCGATGGCGCTCACCGCCGCGGAGCCGGAGCTGTGCCAGCAGTGCCACGACGCGCAGGCCGAGGAGCTGAAGCAGCCGGTGGTCCACGAGGCGTTCCGGGCGGGCACCTGCACGACCTGCCACGCGCCGCACGCCACCGACGAGAAGAGCCTGCTCGCCGCGAGCGAGAAGGAGGTGTGCCTCACCTGCCACGAGGACGTGGCGAAGCAGGTGGCCGGAAAGGCGCCGCACGCGCCGGCGGCGGGCGGGCAGTGCTCGGCCTGTCACGCTCCGCACGCGGGAGGCGAGGCGAAGCTGCTCAAGGCGGCCGCGGGCGAGCTGTGCACCACCTGCCACGAGGCGGCGAAGCAGTGGTCGGAGCGGAGCCAGGTGCACGGCCCCTTCGCCGCGGGCGAGTGCGTGTCCTGTCACGCGCCGCACGGCGGCGAGCAGCCGAAGCTGTTCGCCCGCGCCGGAGGCGAGCTGTGCTTCTCGTGCCACGAGGCCGAGAAGGCCGCCTTCGCGAAGCCGTTCGTGCACGCCCCGGTGCGCGCCGGCGACTGCGCCGCCTGTCACGATCCGCACGCCGCGCAGCAGGCGAAGTTCCTCGAGGCGGCGCCGGAGAAGCTCTGCCTCACCTGCCACGAGGACATGGTGAAGCGCCGCGAGGGCGCGAAGCAGCACAGCCCCTTCGCCGACGGCTCGTGCGCGGCGTGTCACGCGCCGCACGCCAGCGACCGCTCGCGCCTGCTCACCGACGCCAGCGGCGCGCTCTGCGAGGCCTGCCACGGCGAGGTCGCGGCCAGCCTGGAGAAGGCGCGCTCGGTGCACGCGCCCGCGCGCGCGGGATCCTGCGAGTCGTGCCACGACCCCCACGGCTCGCGCCACGACGCCTTCCTGAAGGCCCCCGCGCGCCAGCTCTGCCTCTCCTGCCACGGGGCGCTCGAGGCCCGGCTCAAGAAGGCGAAGGCCGTGCTGCACGCGCCGGTGCGCGAGGGCAAGTGCCTGGAGTGCCACACCGGGCACGCCTCCGCGCAGGGCGACCTGCTCGCCAAGCCGGTGCCCCAGCTCTGTGCCGGCTGCCACGAGCTCACGAAGCCGGAGATGGCCGCCGCCCACGGCGGCTTCGCGCTCGGCAAGGCCGACTGCCTCTCCTGCCACGACGCGCACGTCGCGCCGAAGAAGGGCCTCTTCAACGCGGTGACCCACTCACCGTTCGCGGACGGCGACTGCGCGGCCTGCCACGCGCCCGCGCAGGCGCCGGCGACCTCCCCCACGCTGCTGGCCCAGGGCTTCGAGCTGTGCTCGTCGTGCCACTCCGATTTCCCCGAGCGGCTGCAGAAGGCGGCCTGGGTGCACGCGCCGGCGAAAGAGGGCGAGTGCGTCGCCTGCCATTCCCCGCACGCCTCGCGCGCGAAGCACCTGGTGAAGGACGCCGGCGCGGGCGGCTGCCTCACCTGCCATGCCCCGCTCGCGCGGCAGCTCGAGGCGAAGGCGGTCCACGCGCCGGCCCGCGACGGCCAGTGCGTGAAGTGCCACGCGCCGCACGCGGCGGAGAGCCAGGCCGGGCTGGTGGCGGCGGCGCCGGAGCTGTGCTTCACCTGCCACGAGGAGGAGAAGGCGCTGCTCGGGGCGACGACGGTGCACGCGCCGTTCGCGGGCGGCGACTGCGGGACGTGCCACGCCGCGCACGGGTCGGGGCACGCCGGGCTGCTGACCGACGACGCGAAGCGGCTCTGCGTCGAGTGCCACTCCCTGGCCGACGCCGGCATGCAGCAGAAGCACCGGCGCTTCCCGCTCGCGGGCGCCGACTGCGGCTCCTGCCACAACCCGCACGGCTCCGACCAGGCGGGGCTCATCCGCGCGAAGCCGCACGGCGTGCTGACGAGCTGCGGTAAGTGCCACGACACCGCGGGGGGCAAGCCGCGCGCGCTGCTCGCCCAGGGCAGCGAGCTGTGCGTGCGCTGCCACTCGTCGGTGAAGCAGGCGGCGGCGCGGCCCGACGCGCACAAGGCGCTGGAGAAGGGCTGCGACACCTGCCACACGCCGCACGCGGCCGACCGGCCCAACCTCGTGCGCAGTGACCAGCGCGCGCTCTGCCTGGGCTGCCACGCGGACGTCGCGCGCACGGTCGAGGCCTCCTTCTCCACGCACCCGGCCACCGGCGACGCGGGGCTCTGCAGCGCGTGCCATGCCGGGCACGCCTCGGACGTGAAGCCGCTGCTGAAGGCGGCGCGCGCCGAGCTCTGCGCGACGTGCCACAAGCAGCACAGCGAGTTCAGCCATCCCTACGGCAAGGGCGTGATCGACCCGCGGACGAAG
>DATBIZ010000537.1:0-10549 GCA_036556645.1 Vicinamibacteria bacterium
GGCGACGTCGTGCCCCCGGCGGTCGGCCCGGCGGTGTCCGCCGCGGGCGGCGGCGTCCGGACGCGCACGAGGAGCACGGCCAGCGCGACGGCGACCAGCGCGGGCACCGCCGCGAGCGCCCAGCGCCTCGACGCGGGCGAGGCGCGCGCGACCGGAGCCGTGTGCGCGGGCCCCGGCGTCGGGCGCAGGATCGTCGCGGTCTCCGCCCCGCCGGGCGGGGGCGTCGCGGGCGCGAGCGGCGCGTCGGGCGCGCACTCCACGCGGGCGCGCTCGAGCGCCTCCTGGAACCGGGCCACGCTCTCGAACCGCGCCGCGGGGTCCTTGGCCAGGGCCATGCGCAGCGGCTCGACCAGCGGCGGCGGGATCGGGGCCCAGGCGCCTTCCAGCGGCGGCGCCTCGTGCAGGTGCTTGAAGAGCGTGACCAGGGGGGTCTCGCCCTGGAAGACGGCCTGGCCGCTGAAGATCTCGAACACCACGCACCCGAGCGCGTAGATGTCGCTGCGGAAGTCCAGCTTCGCGCCCAGCGCCTGCTCGGGGCTCATGTACTCGGGCGTGCCGATCACGTGCCCGGCCGCGGTGAAGGTCCCGGTGTCCGCCCCGGCCACGCGCGCGATCCCGAAGTCGAGCAGGCGCACGCGGCCGCGGCCGTCCACCATGATGTTCGAGGTCTTGAAGTCGCGGTGGATGATGCCGCGCTCGTGCACCGCGCGCAGGCCGGCCGCCACGCCCAGCGCGAGATCGAACGCGTCCGCGGTGGTGAGCGGCTGCGCGCGCAGGTGCTCCTTCAGGCTCACGCCCTCCACCAGCTCCATCGAGATGTAGCGCAGGCCGTTCTCTTCGCCGTACTCGTGGATCCGGCAGACGTTCGGGTGGCTGACCTTCCGCGCCAGCTTGATCTCGGACAGGAAGCGGCGCGCCATGTCCGGCTCGCGCGCGAACTCCGGCCGCAGCACCTTCAGCGCGACGTGCTCCTCCAGCACGCGGTCGAAGGCCTTGTACACGCGGCCCATGCCGCCCGCGCCGAGCGGGCTCACGATCTCGTACCGGCCGGCCAGCACCGTGCCCTGGGTGAGCGCGTGCAGCGCCTTGCCGCAGGTGAAGCAGGCCTCTTCGGCGGCGTCGTCGTTCTCGGCGGAGCAGGTCGGGCAGATCATGCGCAGGCGCGCCGCGCGCGGCGGAGCCCCCAAGGGTACCTCCGCGGCGCGGGCGGTCCAAGGCGCGGCGCGCGCCGCGCATTGCCGCCGCGAAAGGGCATGCGGTACGCTCAGGCGTTTCGCCATGCGCGCTGCTGGCCCGGCCGTCTTCATCGGACTGGGGTCGAACGTGGGCGACCGCGAGCGCGCGCTCTCCGTCGCGCGCGCCGGGCTGCGCGCGGCGGGTTTCGCGGAGGCCACGGCCAGCGCGCTCTACCTCACCGAGCCGGTGGGCGGCCCGCCCCAGGGCTGGTTCCTGAACCAGGTGATCGGCGGGACCACCGCGCTCACGCCCGAGGAGACCATGCGCGCGTGCCTGGAGGCGGAGCGCGCGCTCGGCCGCGAGCGCACCGTGCGCAACGGGCCGCGGACGCTGGACGTGGACCTCCTCCTCTACGGCGACGTGGTCCGGGAGGGGGAGGCCCTCGTGCTGCCGCACCCGCGCCTGCACGAGCGGCGCTTCGTGCTGGTGCCGCTCGCGGAGATCGCCCCCGAGGCCCGCCATCCCGTGCTGGGCGCCACCACGCGCGAGCTGCTGGTCCGCTGCCCCGACCGCGCCGAGGTGCGGCTCTTCCCGCCCGCGCCGGCCGCGCGCTGATGGCCTTCCACTACATCGCGGTCGAGGGCGTGATCGGCGTGGGCAAGACGCTGGTGGTGCAGCGCCTGGCCGAGCGGCTCGACGCCGCCACCGCGCTCGAGGACTGGGCCAGCAACCCGTTCCTGAAGCCGTTCTACGACGGCCAGGCCGGCGCCGCCTTCCAGTCCGAGCTCTTCTTCCTGCTCTCGCGCTACCGCCAGCAGCAGGAGCTGCTCCAGCGCCGGCTCTTCACCCAGGCCACGCTGTGCGACTACGTGTTCGAGAAGAGCAAGCTCTTCGCCTACCTGAACCTCGACGACAGCGAGCTCTTGATCTACGAGAAGCTCTACGCGCTGCTCGCGGAGACGGTGCCGCGCCCCGACCTGGTGATCTACCTGCAGGCGCCCACCGAGGTGCTGCTGCGCCGGATCCGCCAGCGCGGGCGCCCGGAGGAGGCGCGCCTCTCGGAGGAGTACCTGGCCGAGGTGAACCGGGCGTACAACCACTACTTCTTCCACTACACGCAGACGCCGCTGCTGGTGGTGAACACCGCGGACGTGGATTTCGCCTCCGTCCCGGAGGACCTGGACGACCTGATGAAACAGGTGCGCCAGATGGGCAAGGGCACGCAGTACTACGTGCCGCAGGCGCGCCGCTAGCACGCGGACGCCGAGGGGAGCGCGCGCTTGACGGGCGCGGTTCGGTAGTCCAGACTTTTCCAGGGTTCCCGATGCCATCCGCAGTGCGTTTCCGGCCGCGACAGCTCACGCTGACCTTCGAGGACGCACCCCTGTGGGACGCCGCCAGCCTGCGCGCCGCGCTGGTGCGCGAGGCGGCGCGCGACGTGGAGCTGACCCTCACCGAGAACCGCTCCGTGCTGCTCTCCTTCCGCCGCCGCGGCGGCACCGTGCTGCTCCGGCTGCACCGCATGTTCCTGCACGCGCCGCTGGCGGTGGTGCGCGCGGTGGCCCGCGGGTTGCGGCGCACCAGCCGCAGCGCGGACGGCGAGGTGAGGCGCTTCATCAACGAGAACCTGCACCGCGTGCGCCGCCTGCCGCGCACGCTGCCGCCGCTGGTCACCGCGGGCCGCGTGTACGACCTGCACCAGGTGTTCGACCGGCTCAACGCCCGCTTCTTCGCCGGCGCGTTGCACGTGCCGCTGACCTGGGGCCGCGGCGGCGGCCGCGCCCGGCGCGGCGGGCTCACCTTCGGCAGCTACGATCCGGTGCTGGCCCTCATCCGCATCCACCCGGTGCTCGACCGCCGCGACGTGCCCCTCTACTTCCTGGAGAGCGTCGTCTACCACGAGATGCTGCACCACCACCTGGGCGGCGTCCCGGACGGCGCCGGACGCACCGTGTACCACTCCCGGACCTTCCGCGAGGCGGAAGCTCGCTACCCGTGGCACCGGCAGGCGCTCGAGTGGGAGAAGCAGAACCTGCCGCACCTGCTGCGGGCCGGCCGCGAGCTCGACCGGCGGCGCAAGGCGGAACGGGCGGCGCTCCGGCGCGCTTGACCCCGGCCGGACGCCGCGGCCCCCTGCCGCACCTGCGCGGCCTGCTGCCGTACCTGAGGCGGCACCGCCGCTCCCTCGTCCGGGGCATCGCCTTCCTGCTCGCCACCACCGCGCTCTCGGTGCTGGCGCCCTGGGTGCTGCGCCACGCCATCGACGACCTGACCGTGCAGGTGACGCGGCAGAAGCTGCTGCTCTACGCCGGCGTGATCGTGGGCGTGGTGCTGGTGGAGGGGCTCACCCGCTACTACATGCGCATGGTGCTGATCGGGCTGAGCCGCGAGATCGAATACGAGCTGCGCAACGACCTCTTCGCCCACCTGACGCGGCTCTCGCCGCGCTACTACCAGGGGCAGCGCATCGGGGACCTGATGAGCCGCGCCAGCAACGACCTCTCCGCGGTGCGCATGGTGCTGGGCCCCGGCATCATGTACACCGCGAACACGGGCGCCACCTTCGTGGCCACCATCGCGATCATGCTCATGATCAGCCCGCTGCTGCTGGGACTGGCCCTGGTGCCGCTGGTGTTCGTGTCGGTGATCGTGCGCTACCTGGGCCGCCGCATCCACGACCGGTTCGAGGCGGTGCAGGAGCAGCTCTCGAACCTGACCGCGCTCGTGCAGGAGAACCTGTCCGGGGCGCGCGTGGTGCGTGCCTACGCGCAGGAGCCGCACGAGCTCGCGCGCTTCGAGGAGAGCAACCGCGAGTTCCTGCGCCGGAACCGGCGCCTCATCCGCATGTTCGGCACGCTCTATCCCGGCATCCAGCTCCTGATGGGCACCGGCGCGGTCATGGTCCTCTGGCTGGGCGGGCGCATGGTGGTGGCGGGCACGATCACGCTGGGCGAGTTCGTGGCCTTCGGCACCTACCTGACCATGCTGCACTGGCCGATGATCGCGCTCGGCTGGGTGGTCAACATCTACGAGCGCGGCGAGGCGTCCATGGGGCGCATCCGGCAGATGCTGGACGCGGTGCCGGAGATCCGCGACCAGGAACCCCTGCCCGTGACCGAGCTGCGGGGCGAGGTGGAGTTCCGCGACCTGACGTTCGCGTACGACGGCACGCCGGTGCTGCGCGACGTGAGCCTGCGCGTCCCCGCCGGCCAGACGGTGGCCATCGTGGGGCCCACCGGCTCCGGCAAGAGCACGCTGGTCAGCCTGGTCGCGCGCCTGTTCGAGGCGCCGCCGGGGACGGTGCTGCTCGACGGCCACGACGTGCGCCGTCTCCCCCTGGCCGTGGTCCGCGGCGCGATCGGGTTCGTGCCGCAGGAGAGCTTCCTCTTCTCGGACACCGTGGCCGACAACGTGGCCTTCGGCCTGCCCGCCGACGCGCCGGACCGGCCCGCCCGCGTGCAGGAGGCGTCGAAGGTCGCGCAGCTCACCGGCGACGTGGCCGCCTTCCCCCGCGGGTTCGAGACGTTCGTGGGCGAGCGCGGCATCACGCTCTCCGGCGGGCAGAAGCAGCGCACCGCGCTCGCGCGCGCGCTCAGCACCGATCCGCGCATCCTGGTCCTCGACGACGCGCTGAGCGCGGTGGACACCTACACCGAGGAGGAGATCCTGCGCGGGCTGCGCGCGGTGATGAAGAGCCGCACCACGTTCCTGGTCTCGCACCGCGTGTCCACGGTCAAGGACGCGGACCTGATCGTGATGCTGCGCGAGGGCCGGGTGGTGGAGCAGGGCACGCACGCCGAGCTGCTGGCCCGCGGCGGCTTCTACGCCGACCTCCATCGCCGCCAGCTCCTCGAGGAGGAGATGGAGCGCACGGCATGAGCGGCGCGTCGTTCCACGAAGACGACACCATCGCCAAGAGCTACGACCGCCAGCTCCTGGTCCGCCTGCTCCGCTACCTGCGGCCCTACCGGGCGGCGGTCGGGGTGTCGTTCCTGCTGATCGTGCTGATGGCGGGGCTGGACCTGGCCGGCCCCTACCTGACCAAGGTGGCGATCGACGAGCACATCGCCCGCGGCGACGCGGCCGGCCTCCGCCGCGTGGCCCTCCTCTACCTGCTCGCGCTGGTGGGCGCCTTCGCCGTGCGCTTCGCCCAGGTCTTCATCCTGCAGATGACCGGGCAGCGGATCATGATGGACCTCCGCCGCGAGATCTACTCCCACCTGCAGCGGCTGCACGTGGCCCACTTCGACCGCAACCCGGTGGGCCGGCTGATCACCCGCGTCACCACCGACGTGGACGCCATCAACGAGCTGTTCACGTCGGGCGTGGTCACCGTGTTCGGCGACGTCTTCACCCTGATCGGGATCATGGGCGTGATGCTCGCCCTCGACTGGAAGCTCGCCCTGGTGACCTTCTCCGTGATCCCGCTCTTCTTCCTGGTCACCAACTGGTTCCGGCGCGGCTCGCGGCAGAGCTTCCGCGAGGTCCGCAAGTGGATCGCCCGCATCAACGCCTTCCTGCAGGAGAACCTCTCCGGCATGACCGTGGTGCAGCTCTTCCGGCGCGAGGAGCGCAACCGGGCCGCCTTCGCCGCCATCAACCGCGAGCACGCCGACGCCAACCTCCGCTCGATCTTCTACTACGCGGTCTTCTACCCCGCGATCGACGTGCTGGCGGCGGGGGCGGTGGCGCTCATCCTCCTCTCCGGCGGCTCCGCGGTGCTGCGGGGCGGCCTGACCCTGGGCGTGCTGGTCGCCTTCATCCAGTACTCCGAGCGGTTCTGGCGGCCGATCTCCGACCTGTCGGAGAAGTTCAACATCCTGCAGGCGGCCATGGCCTCCTCCGAGCGGGTGTTCACGCTGCTCGACACCCCGGTCAAGGTGGCGGCGCCGGCCGCGCCGCGGCGCCTGGCCGCGGTGCGGGGCGCGGTGGGGTTCGAGGGCGTCTGGTTCACCTACGCCGAGGGCGAGCCGGACTGGGTGCTGCGCGACATCAGCTTCGCGGTCGAGCCCGGGCGCCGCGTCGCGCTGGTGGGCCACACCGGCGCGGGCAAGACCTCGATCATCAGCCTGCTCGCGCGCTTCTACGACGTGCAGAAGGGCCGCGTCACCCTCGACGGCGTGGACGTGCGCGAGCTCGACCCGGCGCAGCTCCGCTCCTCGCTGGCGCTCGTGCTGCAGGACGTGCACCTGTTCAGCGGCACCATCGAGTCGAACATCCGGCTGGGCTCGGACATCCCCGACGAGCGCGTGAGGGCGGCCGCCCGCGCCGTGCACGCGCACCGCTTCATCGAGGCGCTGCCCGGCGGCTACGCGGCCGAGGTGAAGGAGCGCGGCACGAGCCTCTCCGTCGGCCAGAAGCAGCTCCTGTCCTTCGCGCGCGCGCTCGCGCACGACCCGCGGGTGCTGATCCTCGACGAGGCCACCTCGTCCGTGGACACCGAGACCGAGGCCCTGATCCAGGACGCGTTGCGCGTGCTGCTGCGCGGGCGCACCGCGATCGTGATCGCGCACCGCCTCTCCACCGTGCAGGACGTGGACGAGATCCTGGTGCTGCACAAGGGCACCATCCGCGAGCGCGGAACGCACCAGGCGCTGCTGGCCCAGCGCGGCCTCTACTGGCGCCTCTACCAGCTCCAGTACAAGGACCAGGAGCGCGCGCTGGGGGCGGCGCCCGCGGCGACGGCCTAGGAAGAGGCCAGCCGCCGCGCCTCGGCCGCGCTCAGGCGGCGCCAGGCGCCCGGCGGCAGCTCGCCGAGCCCGAGGCCGCCGATCGCCACCCGGATCAGCTCGCGCACCTCGTGGCCGACCGCGGCGCACATCCGCCGGATCTGCCGGTTCTTGCCCTCGGTGAGGACGACCTCGAGCCAGGCTCCCCCGCCGCGCGCGGCGCCGAGCGGCGTCACCCCGGCCGGCCGCGACAGCGTCCCGTCGCCGAGGGGCACGCCCTCGCGCAGCGCGCGCAGGGCGGCCTGGTCCGGCACGCCGTCCACGCGCACGTGGTAGGTCTTGGGCACGTGGTGCTCGGGGTCGGTCAGGCGCTGGCCGAGCCGGTGGTCGTTGGTCAGCAGGAGCAGCCCCGACGAGTCGCGGTCGAGCCGGCCCACCGGGAACACCCAGCGGTCCACCTCGGCGATCAGCGCGTACACGGTGGGCCGGCCGCCGGGGTCCAGGCGCGAGGTGATGTAGCCGGCCGGCTTGTGCAGGGCCAGCACCACGCGCTCGGCATCGTCGCCGACGCGCAGGCCGTCCACGGTGACGAGCGCGCGGCCCGGGTCGAGGCGGCGCTGGGGCGCGGTCACGGGGCGACCGTCCACCGCGACCCGGCCCGCCGCGATCCAGCGCTCGGCCTCCTTGCGCGAGCACACCCCGAACTTGGAGAGTGCGCGCGCGAGCGACACCCGCCCGCGCGTCGCGTTCCGGGATGCGCCACGGGCGCTCGAGCTCACGTTCAGGCCCTGGCCGGCGGGCGGTCTCCGAGCGCGAAGGTCATCTGGCCTTCCACCACCACCTTCCCGTCCACGATCGCGCGCCCCTTGAGGCTCCCCATCTTCCCGCGCAGGCGCACCACCGTGCCCTCGAGCAGGACCGTGTCGCCGGCGCCCACCGGCCGGCGGTAGCGCACGCGGTCGATGCCCATGAAGTAGATCAGGCGCGCGCGGTTCTCCGGCTTGGCCAGGATCAGCACCGCCCCGGCCTGCGCCATCGCTTCCGTGAGGATCGAAGCCGGCAGCACCGGCCGCCCGCCGGGGCCCGCGATGAAGTACCGCTCGTCCGAGGCCACGTTCTTCACCCCGACGATGCGCCGGTCCTCCTCCAGCTCGAGGATCCGGTCCACCAGCAGGAACGGATACCGGTGCGGCAGTATGGCCTTGATGTCCTCGATCTCGAGAGGCAGCTTCAGGTCCACGCCGCGGACGAGTGTAGCGTCGGGGAAACGAAACGGAAAGCCACGGGGCCCGAACGACCTGCGTGCTACCATGTCCGCGTTTGCGGACGACGACCGACGTGACCACGCCGCTCACCGCCGAGCTGCTGGCGCGGCTGCTGCCGATCATCGGCGAGATCAACGCCGTCCTCGACCCCGACCAGCTCCTGCCCACGATCGCCCGCCAGCTCCGCTCGCTGGTGGACTACCAGATGCTGGACATCTTCCTGCCCGACAAGGAAGGCGCGCTCGTGCCCGCGTTCGTGGCCGGGTACGCGCCGGAGATGGGCGGGGTGCGCCTGCGCGTGGGCGAAGGGATCGTGGGCGCGGCGGCCGAGTTGCGCGAGACGCTCTACGTGCCGGACGTGACCCAGGACCGCCGCTACGTGGCGGTGGTGCCGGGCGTCGTCTCCGAGCTGGCCATCCCGCTGCTGCACCGGGAGAAGCTGGTCGGCGTGCTCAACGTGGAGGGCTCCGACCCGCGCGCCTTCACGCCCGACGCGCGCAACGCGCTGCAGCTCCTGGCCGGACACCTGGCGGTCGCCATCGACAACGCCACCCTCCACAAGGAGACCCGCTGGTACGCGGGCCTGCTCGAGACGCTGCACGACATCGGCAAGGAGACCGCGTCCATCCTCGACCTGGACCAGCTCCTGCACCGCCTGGCCGACGTGGTGCGGCGCGTGGTGGACTACGAGCGCTTCGCGATCCTGCTGCTCGACGAGGAGCGCGGCGAGCTGGTGCTGCGCAAGTCGGTGTCGTTCGGGGCGCGCGGGACCCAGTCGCGCATCAAGCTGAGCGAGGGGCTCTGCGGCGCGGCGGCGCGGGCCAAGGAGACGATCCTGGTGCCGGACGTGCGCCAGGACCCCCGGTACCTGAGCTGGCTGCCCGACACGCTCTCGGAGCTGGTGGTGCCGCTGGTGTACCAGGACAAGGTCGTGGGCGTGTTCGACCTGGAGTCGTCGGCGCTGGGGCGGTTCACCGACGAGCACGTCAAGGCGCTGACGCCGCTGGCCAGCCAGGTGGCGATCGCGATCGCGAACGCGCGGCTGTACGAGGAGGTGGTGCGGCGCGACGAGCGGCTCAACCGCGAGATGGCCATCGCGCGGCGGGTGCAGCACGGCCTGTTCCCGGAGGAGTGCCCGTCGGGCCACGGGTGGGAGGCCTCCGCCCACTTCCTGCCCGCGCTCGAGCTCGGCGGCGACCTCTACGACTTCTACGACATGGGCGAGGGCCTGCTCGGGGTCGCGGTGGGCGACGTGGCCGGCAAGGGCACGGCCGCCGCCCTCTACGGCGCGTTCGCCTCGGGCACCGTGCGCGCGCGCGCGTTCGAGCGCCATCGCCCGCCCGACCTCCTCGCGCGCGTGAACCGCACCCTGCGCCGCCGCGGCCTGGAGGGGTTCTTCTGCACGCTCGCCTACGCGGTGTTCGACCTGACCCACCGCCGCGTGACGCTGGCCAACTCCGGGCTGCCCTACCCGCTCCACTACCGCGCGAGCACCGGGCGCGCCGAGGCGCTGGAGATCCCCGGGGTGCCGCTCGGTGCGTTCGACGCCACCACCTATTCCGAGATGACGCTCCCGCTCAGCGCGGGCGACGTGTTCGTGTTCTTCACCGACGGCCTGATCGAAGCCAGCCGCGAGGGCGAGGAGTACGGGATCGCGCGCCTGCGCGCCCAGGTCGAGGCGCACGCCGGGCAGCGGGCCGGGCAGCTCGGCGCGCGCGTGCTCGCGGACCTCGACCGGTTCGTCAGCGGGGCGGCGCCGGCCGACGACGTGACCTTCGTGGTGGTCCGGATCCTGTGACGATCGAGCGCCGGAAGAGCCCGCGCAAGCCCGCCGACCTGCCCGTGCGCTGCATGGCGGACGGCCGGTCCTTCCCCGGCCGGCTGCGCGACATCTGCCGCGACGCGGCGCTGGTGGAGGTGCACGAGGCGCTCCCGCTCGACGCGCGCGTGGTGCTGACCGTGGACCTGCCCGGCGCGGGCACGGTGGAGGTCGCCGGCCGCGTGATCCGGGTCACCGAGGGCGAGGGGGACGCGCGGTCGATGGCGGTCCTGTTCACGGACGCCACGCCGGCGGCCGCGACGCGGATCGACCTGTTCCTGTCGCGGGAGGGCTGAGGGGACTCCGGGTCGCGCACCGGTTCGGTTTCGGGTTCGGGTTCGGGCACGGGTTCGGGCACCGGTTCGAGTTCGGTTCGGGTTCGGTCACCGGTTCGGTTTCGGTTTCGGGCACGGGTACGCGCACCGGTTCGGGTTCGCACCGGTTCGGGTACAAACGGCGGCTTCGGGAACGCCGCGACACGGATCCCGTTCGACCGCCTTAAGCGGCGCGGGATGCGTGAGATGCATCACATTCGGCTCCGCGCGAAGCGGGCCTATACTGGGAGGTCTTGGGGCACTTTTCTCGGGTTTCCCTCCGCGTCGCCGCCGCCGCGGCGCTCT
>DATBIZ010000538.1:0-6781 GCA_036556645.1 Vicinamibacteria bacterium
GAGCCCGGGCTCATGCCGGTGCTGTCGAACGTGACCTGCGGGCCGGTGCCGACGATGCGGCCGGCCGACGCGCTCCACTCGTAGGTGAGGGTGTCGCCGTCGGGATCGGAGGCGTTCGCGCGCACGCGCACCGTCTCGCCCGGCGAGATCTCCTGGCGCTCGATCTCGCAGTTCACGGTCGGGTTGGCGTTGGCCGGCGGCGGAGGCGGCGGCGGCGCGACCGCGACCGCGATCTCGCGGCAGCCGAAGCCGGGGTGGAAGCCGATCGAGATGTGGCGTCCGGTCCAGCTCTTCGAGCTCTGGTTCAGTCCGCGGTCGTCGAAGTTCAGGTTCCACGACAGGGCCGGCCGGATGAAGATGCCGGGGCGGATCCAGAGCACCGGGCCGACCACGAGGTCGAGCGGGTTGGTCTGCTCGAAGTCGTCGTCGCCGGTGTAGGTCGTCTTCATCAGCTCGGCCTGGATCTGGAACCAGGTGCAGGCCGGCAGGTTCAGGCCGACCGCCCAGCGGAACGCGTCGCCGATGTCGACCCCGTCCGGGTCGCCGTTCTTGACGAACCCGAGCGAGCCGTGGATGTCGAGCTTCTCGGCGATGCTCTTCGAGATGACGAGGTCGCCGCCCCAGGACACCTTGCCGGTGCCGAGCCCGAGATCCTCGTCCGCGGTGGGGATCTTCACGAGCGCGCGCAGGGCCAGGCCGACCGGGTCGCCGTGGTAGTCGTTCAGCAGCCCGAACTTGGCGCCCAGCTTCAGGTCGCCGCGGCCGGTCTCCCAGGGCGTGCTCACGAACGGGAAGTCGTTCACGAAGCCGGGCTGGAAGAGCGCGTCCGCGTCGATCCGGTTCTGCAGGCCGAAGTTGCCGTAGATCTCGAACCGGCTGGTGATGCCGTAGCCCAGCGACAGGCCGTGGATCGAGATGTCCTCGTCCTTCGGGTCGCGGTCCAGGTTGTCGCGGAACAGGCTGAAGGAGAACCGCCCCTTCGGCAGTGTGTAGGCCGTGGGCATGTGGAAGAGACCGGTGGTCCCTTCGTAGCTCGGAGTGGCGGGATGCGCCTCGTACTCCCGGTCGTCCACGTCGATCGTCCACGTCCGGACGTCCTCACGGGCAACCGTGGAATGCCCTTCCATGGTGGTCGTGGTGGTCTGCTGCTCCTCCCCGGCCGGCGCCGTCGTCTGCTGCGCCCACGCCGTGGCCGTCAGCGCCAGGAACCCGCTGACCAGCCAGGTCGTCACTGCTCGTCTCATGAAACGTCCTCCTTTTGGCTGCCTGTGACTATAGCTCAAAGTGTAGCAAGAAATGGGTCATTCCAGCCGGTCGCCGCGCCGCTGCGCGCGCCCGGCGGGGCCGCCGGCGTGGCCACGGGGGTGGCGGTGGGCGCCGCGGGCGCGGCCTGCCCGCGCACCACGATCTGGTCGGCCACCCCGGCCACGTCCGACGTGCGTCGGGCGACCTCCACCGCGAGCTGCCGCTGCGCGGGCGAGTCCACCTCCCCTGCCAACGTGACCTGCCGGCGGAACGAACGCACCTCGAGGTCGGTGCCCCTGAGCTCGCGGTTGAGCGAGAAGGCCATCTTCACCTTGGCCTCGAGGGCGCGATCGTCGAAGCTCTCGCCGAGCGTGCGGCCGGATTCCTCGGCCGGCGGCATCGCGGGGTTCACGCGCAGCTCGTTCCGCACCTGCCCCACGTCGGGGACCGCGGCCGCACGCCGCTCGGCGGCGACGCGCAGGTCCTCGCTCGGTACCTCGCCGCGCAGGATGACGATTCCCTCCTGGTCACCTGAGTCGACGTCGATGGGATGACGGTTGAGGTCCCGGTCCAGCTCCAGCGCCGCCTTCACCGCCGCCGCCGTTTTCGTCGCCTGCAGCTTGCTTCCGACGGAGCCGAGCGCCGCGCGCGCCTCCTGCACGTCGGCCGGGCGGTACCGCCAGTAGTACCAGGCGGCCCCGGCCAGTGCGATCATCACGAGGAGCGCGAACAACCGCCGCAACAAGTCCTCCCTGGCACTCTTTCTTTTATAGTGTCAGAAGCGCCACCGGCGCGCGGATGCAAGAAGCGTGCGAGTGGCGGGGCGATTTCGGGCACTCCTCGCGCCGGCGCACGCCTCCTTGCGAAATCGGGTCGGTTCCGGCGGACTGTGCGGCCCCGCACATCGCGCAGAGCCGCCGGCAGATCCGCGGGACACGCTGCGAGCGCGCGCGGCCTGCGGTCTGCCACCGCCGTGCCGATGCAGGTTTGTAGATTTTGCGCGGACCCGCCCGTCTCGTGCGCGCCGCTACAATCGGCCGGGTGCGGCGGCGTCCAGCGATCAACCGCGCGGCGGCCCTGGCGCTCGCCGTCCTGGTGGCCTCCCCCGCCCCGTCCCCGGCCGCGGCCCCGCCCGCGTACCGCACCGGCGACGAGCTGCTCGACGGCCTTCACGCCCATCTCGCGCCGACGCTGGCGGCGAACCGGAAGTCCCTGGCCGGCGCGACGGGCACCGTGCACGGCTTTGGCGCGGGCGACATCTACCCGCAGGTGTGGCTCCGCGACAGCGCCACGCTCCTGCCCCTGGCGCGGTACACCGAAGGCCGCGCATACCTGACCTCGTGGATCGAAGAGCACCTCGCGCACCAGTCGCCGGCGGGTGAGCTGTTCGACTGGATCGCGGCGGGGCCGCCCCACGCCTTCCGCGACAACGCGCCCCGCGTGCGTCTGGTGCACCGCCGGGGCGGCCTGGTCGTGTCCGCGGACCGGAACACCAGCGAGACCGACCAGGAGTCGAGCGCGGTGGACGCCGCGGCGCAGGTGGTGGCGCTCTCCGGCGACGTCGGGTGGCTGCGACGGCCGCTGCGCGGCCGCACGGTGCTGCAGCGGCTCGACGCGGCCCTCGAGTTCGTGCGCGCGCGGTACCTCGACCGCGCGAGCGGGCTGGTCACGAGCGCCTTCACCGCGGACTGGGGCGACGTCACCCCGGTGTACGGGGACCAGCGGGTCATCTACCGTGACGAGAACACGCCGGTGGTGGTGGGCCTGTACACCAACGCGCTCTTCCACCGCGCGGCGAGCGCGCTCGCGTTCCTGCACCGGCGGGCCGGGAACGGGGCGCGCGCGGCGGCGTGGGAGGGCCAGGCGGCGCGCGTGCGCTCCGCCTTGCAGCGGAGGCTCTGGCAGGAGAGGCGCGGGTTCTTCCGCATGCACGTGCCGGTGGCCGGTCCGCCGCCGCCGGTGGCCGACGATTCGGACGTGTTCGCGCTGGGCGGCAACGCGCTGGCCGCGCTCTACGGCGTGGCGGACGACGCCCAGGCCGCCCGTATCTTCGAGGTGGCCGAGCGGCGCTCGCGCAGCATGGGGGTGTCCACGATCGCGGGCGTGCTGCTGCCGCCGTATCCGCGCGGGGTATTCAAGCACCCCATCCTGTCCGAGCCGTTCTCGTACCAGAACGGCGGGCAGTGGGACTGGTTCGCCGGCCGGTTCCTGCTCGCGGAGTTCGAGCGCGGCGAGTCGGCGCGCGCGACCGCGCAGCTGCGCGAGATCGCCGCGCGCGTGGCGCGCAACCGCGGCCTGCACGAGTGGGCCACCCGCCACGGGGAGGGCCGCGGCAGCCCGCGCTACGCGGGCAGCGCCGGCGCCCTGTCCGCGGCGCTGTTCCAGGGACTGTTCGGCATCGGCCTCGACGCGGACGGCCTGCGCCTGCGCGTGCGGCTCGGGGAGCGCGCGCGCGCCGAGGTCCGCGTGGAGGAGCCGGCCACCGGCGCGCGCGTGGAGTACGTTTATTCCCATGACGCCTCGGCCCGCACCATGACCCTGCGCTGCCGGGCGACCGCGCGCCGCGGGACCGTCGGGCTGCTCCTGCCCGCGGGCGCGTCGCCGGCCGCGGTGAGCCTCGGCGGCCGCCCGCGCGCGTTCCGGCTGGAGACCGTCGGCCGCGACCGTTACGTGATCGTGGACGGCGGCATCTCCGGACAGCCCCTCGTCGTCTCGCTGAGATGACCCGCCGAGAGGCCCTGGCGGGCCTCCTCGCCTGGGCCGGCGTCGTGGCCTGCGCGCTGCCCGCGCGCGGGGACGTGCCGTTCGGTCCCGGCGAGCGCATCGTCATGCGGATCACCTGGGCGAAGCTGCTGGCCGGCCGCGCCTGGCTCACCGTGGAGGGCGCGTCCGGCGCCGAAGCGGCGCTGCAGATCACGCTCACCGCGCGCAGCCAGGGCTTCTTCGCCTGGCTCACCCGGTTCCGCGTGGACGACCGGACCGTCTCGCGCTGGGACCCGTCGCGCGGCTGCTCGCTCGGCATCGAGAAGCGCCTGCGCGAGGGCCGGCACGCCCGCGACCAGCGCGTGGTGATCGATCCGTACACCGGCCGGGCCACCGTCGAGGACCGGCGGATCGCGCAGAAGGATCACCCGGTCGGGCCGTGCGTGCAGGACATCCTGTCCGCGTTCTTCGTGGCGCGCGCGGCGGGCTTCGCGGCGGACGGAGCGCCGCCGCCCGTGCGCACGTTCGACAACGGCCGGCTCTTCGACCTGCGCTTCGAGCCGGTGCGGCGCGAGAGAGTGGACCTGCCGCCGCCGCTGGGCCGCAAGGCGCCGACGCGCGTGTTCGAGGTGCGGCTGGTGCCGGACACGGGCGTGTTCGAGCAGCAGGGCCGCCTCCTGCTCTGGGTGACCGACGACGAGCGCCGCATCCCGGTGCGGCTGCGCGCCAAGGCGCCGGTGGGCTGGGTGTCGGCCGACCTGGAGAGCTATCAACCGCCCGCCGACCGACCCACGTCCGGGCGCGAGCGGACGCGCGCCCGTTAGTCCTCGCGCAGCACCGCCGCCGGATCGACGCGGACGGCGCGTCGTGCCGGCACGTAGCTGGCCGCCAGGGCCGCCGCCCCGAGCACGACGGCCACCCCCGTCAGCGTCACCGGATCCGCCGGGCCGACGCCGTAGAGCAGGCTGCGCATCGCGCCGGCCGCGGCCGAGGCGGCCAGCAGCCCGGCGCCCATCCCGGCCCCGGCCAGACGCCCGGCCTGCCACGCGACCAGGCGCAACACGTCGGCGGCGCGGGCGCCGAGCGCCATCCGGATGCCGATCTCGCGCCGGCGCTGCCCTACGGCGTGGGAGAGGACGCCATAGATGCCCAGCAGCGCGAGCAGCAGCGCGGACGTGGCGAACGCGGCCATCACCGCCGCGTTCACGCGCATCGGACCGACCGCGGCCGCCACCAGCTCGTCGAGCGTCATCGCCTCGCCGACCGCGTGGTCGGGGTCCACTTCCGCGACGATGCGTCGGATCGCGGGCGCAAGGGCGGCCGCGTCGCGCGAGGCGCGCACGATCAGGTACCCGGGCGCCCACGGCATCACGGACGTCCTCTGCCGGTAGGGCACGTAGGCCACGGCCTCGGGCGAGGCGGCCAGCCCCTGGTAGCGCACGTCGCCGACGACGCCCACGATCGTCCAGCGTGCCCACCGCCCGCCGGGCGGCAGGCGGTCGGGCGTGAGCACGGCTTCCGGCGCCTCGAGCAGGATCTGGCGGCCGAGCGGGTCGCGTCCGGCGAAGAAGCGATCGGCCAGGCTCTGGTTCACGATGCAGACACGCTCGCCGTTCTCGCGGTCCTGCTTGCCGAACAGGCGCCCGCTCCGCAGCGACACGCCGAGCGCCTGCAGCGACCGTGCGCTCTCCTGGCGCGCCGACACGCTGGGCACGTCCGCCAGAGAGCGCGGCGGCGGGTCGCCCTCCACGCCGAAATGGCGCGACATCCCGCCACCGCCCAGCGGACGATGCGAGCTGACGCCGGCCGCCTCCACCCCGGGCAGCGCCTCGGTGCGCGCGATCACGCGCTCGAAGAACGAGCGCAGGTACGCGTCGTCGAGCGCGCGGAAGCGGGGAAGCGCGATGCGGAGCGTCAGCAGCTCGCCGCGGCGGATGCCGGGGTCCACGTCCTGGAGGAGCAGGAAGCTCCGTGCCAGCAGGCCGGCGCCAGCCAGCAGCACCGTCGCCAGCGCCAACTCGGAGACCACGAGCGCGCTGCGGGCGCGGGTGGCCCGGCGCGACGCCGTGCCCCCGCGGCCGGCATCGCTGAGCGCGCCCGCGGCGGGGGCGGACGCGGCGTGGAGCGCCGGCCCGACCCCGAACACCAGCGTCGTGAGCACCGACAGACCGGCGGCGAACGCGAGCACGCCGCGGTCCAGCGCCAGCCCTGTCTCGCTCACGCGCGGGAGGCCCGGCAGCGCCAGGAGCGCCAGGTCGTTCGCCCAGGAGGCGAAGAGCAGGCCCAGCGCGCCACCGGCCAGGGACACGAGCAGGCTCTCGGTCAGCAGCTGCCGGATCAGCCTCCCCCGCGTGGCGCCGAGCGTCATGCGCACGGCCAGCTCGCGCGAGCGCGCGCTCGACCGCGCGAGCAGCAGGTTCGCCAGGTTCGCGCAGCCGGTCAGCAGCACGAGCCCGACCGCGCCCATCATCAGCACCAGGCTCGGTCGCACCTGGCCGAGCGCCGCCTCCTGCAGCGGGGCGACCGCCGCTCCCAGGCCCTCGTTCTGCGGATGCTCGCGCTCGAGCTGCGCGGCCAGCGCGTCCATCGACGCGCGCGCCCGCGCCATCGTCACCCCCGGCCGCAGCCGTGCGACGGCCGAGAGGTAGTGGCTGTTGCGGTCGTTGGTCGGATCGCCGGGCGGGAAGGCGAGCGGCAGCCAGAGGTCCACCGGCGTGGCCGAGAACCACGCGCCGGGCGGCATCACGCCCACGACCTGGCGCGGCTCCCCGTCGATGCGCAGTCGCTGCCCGACCACCGACGGATCGCCGGCGAACGCGCGCTTCCAGAGGCC
>DATBIZ010000539.1:0-7426 GCA_036556645.1 Vicinamibacteria bacterium
CCCTGCAGCTACGCGACTACTGGCACCACGCGAACACGCTGCGCCTCTAGCCGGCTCAGAAGCCGACGCGCACGCCGAGCTGCGCGGTGCGCGGCACGGCGCCCGCGCGCAGCGCGGTGTAGGTCAGGAACGTGGGCAGCCGCCGGTCGCCGTTGGCGGCCACGCTGTTGGCGGTGACCAGCTCGAAGTTCGCGCGGTTGGTCAGGTTGAACACCTCCCCGAACACGTCGAGGCGCCGCTCGCCGAACCGGAACTGGTAACCGAGCCGCGCGTCCGCCTGGAAGAACCAGGGCCCGCGCGCGCCGTTGCGGCCGCCGTCGTTCTCGACCGTGAACGCGTTCCGGCCGGTGCCGGAGTACGTCCCCGCGGGCAGCGGCTCGAAGAAGAGGCCGTTCTGGTCGGCGTCGGTGCTGGTGTCCTGCACCGTGAACGGCGCGCCGGACAGCGCGCGCACGACGGTGCCGAAGGTGAGGCCGGTGCCCGGCACCATCGCGGAGCCGCTGAACACGAAGTTGTGCCGGCGGTCGATGTCGGTCGGCCCCTCGTTGGCCTCCAGCCTCAGGTCGTCCAGGAACTGCAGGTTGCTCGCCGGGATCCCCACCCCGGCCGTGTTCCCGCGCGAGTAGGCCAGGGTGTAGCCCACCCGGAAGCGGTAGTGGCCGGACCAGCGCTTCTCCAGCGAGGCCTGCAGCGCGTCGTAGTCCGTGCGGCCGGCGTTGATGCGCTGCTGCACCGAGGCCACGAAGCTCCGGTCCACCCGGTTGACGGTCCCGGTGCGGGTGGTGTTCACGCGCACGCCCGGGTTCAGCTCGCGCGACATGAACTGGTCGCGCGCGAACGCGTGGACGTAGTCCAGGCTGACCGACATGTCGCGGCCGAGCGCCCGCTCGAACCCCAGCGACACCTGGTCCGTGTAGGGCACGCGGCGCCCGGGGTCGTCCAGGAACACGGTGCCGGTGTTGCGCTGTCGCGTGCCGGCCGGGAAGAGCTGGCCGAGCAGCGCGCGGTTCACCTCGGGGCCGTTGGCGAGCAGCGGCTCGGTCGGCCGCACGCCGCGCGAGGGGCCGGGGTCGGCCGCGTTGGCCGGGAAGTTGGCGATGAACGACTCCGAGAAGACGCCGGAGGTGATGATGGCGGAGATCAGCTCGAAGTGCGTCTTGTCGAAGAAGCGGCCGTAGCCGCCCCGCACGACGGTGCGCCCGTCGGCGCGCGGGTCGAACGAGAACCCGATGCGGGGCGCGAGGTTGTTCCCGTCCACCGGGTAGTCGTCGGGGCTGGCGAAGCGGGGGTTGTCCCGCTCCTGGACCGGGATCTTCTCCAGGTCGTAGCGCAGCCCCAGGCTGAGGGTCAGCCGGTCGTTGAGCCGCCACTTGTCCTGCACGAACGCGCCCACGTAGTGCGCCTTCATCAGGAACGCGTTGGGCCCCGGCACGCGGATGGTGAGCCGTTCGGGGTAGGTGCGCGGGTCGGCCGCGTTGAACGGCGTGTTCGTGCGGAAGCTGAAGACGCCGTTGAACACGTCCTGCGTGTCGAAGTCCGCGGTGATGTACTGGTACTGCAGGCCCGCCCGCACGTTGTGGTCCCCCCCGCGGCCGGGCACGAACCAGGAGAACGTGTCCTCCACCTGGTAGGCGTTGTTCACGCGCGCCTGCGCCACGTCGCTCTGCTGGTCGATGTAGGTGAGGTAGCGCAGGGTGGGTGGGAGCTGGTCCTGCCGGCGTCCGTTCGAGTTGAAGCCGGGGGTGGCGAAGGCCACGTCCTCCTGCGTGAAGCTGACCCGGAACGTGTTGAAGCGGGTGTTGCCCAGCGACGAGTTCAGGCTGGCCACCACGGTCTGGTCGAGGTCGTCCTCCTCGCGCGCGGCGGCCAGCGACACCGGAACCTGGGCGGAGCCGGGCGGTCCCGCCGCCGAGGGGATGATCTGGTTGAACTGCGGCGAGTACTCGCGCAGCCAGCGCACGTTCCAGGTGTTGCCCGCGTTGATCTGGTGGTCGAAGCGCACGATCGAGTTCCAGACCCGCGTCTCCGTGGTGGGGCTGGCGTTGAGGTCCGTGCGCGCGGGGATGTTGATGGTGCGCGCGTCGTCGATCAGCACGCGCTCCACCGCCGCGAAGAAGTGGGCCTTGTTGCGCACCACCGGCCCGCCCAGCGTGAACCCGTACTGCTGGAAGCGCGTGTCGGGCTTGCGCGTGTTGTTCTGCTTGACGAAGTAGTCCTTCGCGGTCAGGGAGGCGTCCTGCAGGTAGGCGAAGGCGCTGCCGTGGAAGGCGTTGGTGCCCTGCTTGGTGATCGCGTTGATCACCGCGCCGGTGGTGCGGCCGAACTCCGCGTCGAACTGGCTGGTCAGGACCTGGAACTCCTGGATGGCCTCCAGCGGCGTGCGGGCCTGCGTGCCCGCGCGCTGCCCGATCACGTCGTCGTTGTTGTTGGCGCCGTCGATCAGGTAGTTGTTGTTGCGCGAGTCCTGGCCGTTCACGGTCACGGCGTCGGAGCCGAACGACTCGGTGCTGATGTTGGCGATCACGCCGGGCAGCAGGCCGATGAACCCGATGAAGTTGCGGTTGACCGTGGGCAGGTCGGTCAGCTCGCGGGCGCTGATGTGGCCGCCGACCTCCTTCGAGGTCACGTCCACCAGCGGCGCCTCGGCCGTCACCGTCATCTGCTCCTCGAGCCCGCCGACCTCGAGCTGCAGGTCCACGCTGGCGGTCCGGCCCACCTCCAGGCGCACGTTGGGCCGCGCGTACTTCTTGAAGCCGGCCAGCTCGGCCGTGAGCTCGTAGACGCCGGGCATCACGCCGCTCAGGAAATACGTGCCGTCGGCGGTCGTGGTGCCCTGGCGGAACATGCCGGTCTCCTGGTTCCGCACCGTCACCGTCACCCCGGGCAGCACCGCGTCCTGGGCGTCCTTCACCTGGCCGCGGATCTCGGCCGTGCCCTGCTGGGCGAAGGCGGCCGGCACGCCGGCCAGGAGGGAGCAGAGGAGGAGGGTGGCCATTCGTCGCATGTGGACCTGCCTTTCGAAGCCGGCGGGCGGCGGGCCGGGCGTGAAGAGCGTCGCGGTCGTGGAGGCGCGAGCACGCGCGGACGTGGAGCGGCGCGCGGCCGGCGGGGAACCCGGACGAGAAGACGGCATCGAGAGCCCCTGTACTGTCGCTTGCGGATGAGGTACCGCATTGTGCGTCCCCGCCCGGGTGCTGTCAACGGTCGCCGGCCGCGTCCAAGCGCTCGGACGTGCGCGGGCCCGGCGCGTTCTGATATAAGCCCGCGATGCCCGGCGGCCCCCAGGCGAGCGCGGTGCGCGGCCGCCGCGACCTCGCCGCGTTCGTCGCCTTCCCCTACGAGCTGCACCGGCGCGACCCGCTCTTCTCGCCGCCGCTGCGGCGCGACGTGCGCGCGATGCTTTCGCGCGAGAAGAACCCGTTCTTCGAGCGCGCGGAGGCCGAGTACTTCCTGGCGCGGCGCGGAAGCGCCGTGGTCGGCCGCGTGGCCGCCATCCACAACCGCGCGCACAACGATTTCCACGGCGACCGCACCGGCTTCTTCGGCTTCTTCGAGTGCGCCGACGACCTGGAGGCCGCCCGGGCGCTGCTCGACGCGGCGGCGGGCTGGCTGCGCGGGCGCGGCCTGGACCGCCTGCGCGGGCCGGCCAGCTTCTCGACCAACGACGAGGCGGGCCTGCTGGTGGACGGTTTCGCGACTCCTCCCGTGCTGCTGATGCCGCACAACCCGCCCTACTACGTGGGGCTCGTGGAGGCCTGCGGCCTCGCCAAGGCCAAGGACCTCCTCGCCTACCAGAGCACGCACGACCGCCTGCCCGCGCGCCTGGTCGAAGGCACGAACCTGCTGCGCGAGCGGTACGGCGTCAGCACGCGTCCGCTGGACATGCGGCGGTTCGACGAGGAGCTCGAGGTGGTCAAGCGCGTCTACAACCAGGCCTGGGAGCGGAACTGGGGCTTCGTGCCGATGCGCGGCCGCGAGATCGACCACCTGGCCGCCCGGCTCAAGCCGATCGTGGTGCCCGAGCTGGTGGCGTTCGCGGAGCGCCAGGGCGAGGTGGTCGGGTTCGCGGCCGCCCTGCCCGACCTCAACGTCGCGCTGCGCGCGAACCGCTCGGGGCGGCTCTTCCCCGGGCTGCTCAAGGTGCTCTGGGCCGCCCGCCGGGTGGACCGCCTGCGCGTGCTGATGCTGGGGGCCATGCCCGCCTGGCGGCGGCGCGGGGTGGACGGGCTGCTCTTCCGGCACATCTGGGAGCAGGGCGTGGCCCGGGGATACCGATGGGCCGAGGCCGGCTGGATCCTCGAGGACAACCAGGTGATGCGCAACGGGCTCGAGCGCATGGGCTTCGAGGTGTACAAGACGTATCGGCTGTACGACCGGCCGCTGTGAACGCGGCGGTCACCGGCGCGGCGGGCTTCGTGGGCGGCCATCTGGTGGACCACCTGCGCGCGCGCGGCGACACCGTGCGCTGCCTGGTGCGCTCGCGCGCGCAGGGCGCGCGGCTCCACGCCCTCGGCTGCGAGCTGGTCGAAGGGCGGCTCGACGACGCGCCGGTGCTGCGCTGGCTGGTCGAGGCCTGCGACACGGTGTTCCACGTGGCGGGCGCGCTGTTCGCGCGCTCGGAGGCCGAGCTCCTCGCCGTGAACCGCGACGGCACGGCGCGGGTGGCGCGCATCGCCCGCGAGATGGGCGCCGCGCGCTTCGTCTACGTCTCCTCGCTGGCCGTGAGCGGGCCTTCGCGGCGCGGCACCGTGCGGTACGAGTCGGCGCGGCCGCGGCCGATCACGCCCTACGGGCGCAGCAAGCAGGCGGGCGAGGACGCGGTGCGCGCGAGCGGGGTGCCGTTCACGATCGTGCGGCCGCCGGTCGTGTACGGCCCGCGCGACCGGCAGCTGCTGCGCCTGTTCCGTCTCGCGCGGCTGGGGGTGGTGCCGCTCCTCGGCGACGGCCGCCAGGAGCTGTCGCTGGTGCACGTGGCCGACCTCGCGGACGCGCTGATCCTGGCCGCCGTCGAGCCGAAGACCGCCGGCGGCACCTACCACGCGGCGCACCCGGACGTGGTGACGCAGGAGGAGCTGGCGCGCGCGGTCGCGCGCGCGGTGGGCCGTCCCGCGGCGCCGCTGCGCGTGCCCGAGGAATGGGTGGGGCCCCTGCTCGCGCTGACCGGCGGCGCGGCGCGGCTGCTGGGCCGCGCCACGCTGCTGAGCCGGGACAAGGCGCCCGAGTTCCTGGCGCCGGCCTGGACGTGCGCGAGCGGCGCCCTCCTCCGCGACGCGCGGTGGGAGGCGCGCATCGGGCTGCGCGAAGGGCTCGAGGGGACCGCGCGCTGGTACGCCGCCGAGGGCTGGCTCTGAGCCGGCTTGCCGCGCTCGACCGCTGGACGCTCGCCTACGCGGGGGCGGCGGTCGCGATATCGCTCGCGCGCCGGCCGCCGGACGCGGCCGCGCTGCTCGCGATCGTCGCCGTGCACGCTGCGCTCGCGGGGTGCGCGCTGCTGGCGCCGCACGCGCGCGCCCGCGGGCCGGCCGCGCGGTTCGCGGGCGAGTTCTACCCGATGTTCGCGCTCCTGGCTCTCTACACCGCCATCGGCGCGCTGAACGCCGGGGCGGGCGTCGCGCACGACGCCGCCGTGCAGCGCTGGGAGCAGGCGGTCTTCGGCGGCCAGCCGGCGCGGGCGTGGATCCGGGCCTGGCCCTGGCCGTTCCTGAGCGCGATCCTCCACACCGCATACCTGTCGTACTACGCGATCGTGGCCGCGGCTCCGCTCGCGCTCTGGACCACGGGCCGGCGCGACGCGGCGCGGCGGACCGTGCTCGCCGTGATGGCGACCTTCTACCTCTGCTACTGGATCTTCCTCGTGTTCCCGGTGGCCGGGCCGCGGTACGCGTTCGAGCCGGCCCGGAACGCGGCGACCGCGGTCGCGCCGGCGGTGCTCACGCAGGCGCTCCTCGAGCGCGGCGCCGCCTGGGGCACCGCCTTCCCGTCGTCGCACGTGGCGGCGGCGCTCGCGGCGAGCGTGTCCGCCGCCCGGGGCTGGCCCGCGCTGGGCCTCGCCCTGGTGCCCGCCGCGCTGTTGCTCTCGCTGGGCACCGTGTACGGGCAGCTCCACTACGCGGTGGACGCGCTCGCGGGCGCGGCGCTCGCGCTGGCCGTGCTCGGGCTGCACCGGCCGCGGGCCGCGGACTAAGATCACTCCATGCTCGTGACCGTCGTGCCCGTCGGCCCGCTGCAGTGCAACTGCACGATCCTGGGGGATCCGGGCTCGGGCGAGGCGATCGTGGTGGACCCCGGGGACGAGGTGGAGAAGGTGCTGGCCGCGCTGCGGCGGCACGGGCTGCGCTGTGCGGTGATCCTGAACACGCACGCGCACATCGACCACGTCGGCGCGAACCACGCGCTGCGCGAGGCCAGCGGGGCGCGCCTGATGATGCACGAGGCGGACCTGCCGCTCTACGACAACCTGCGCGTACAGTCGCAGTGGCTCGGGGGGTTGATCCCGGAGCCGCCGCGGGCGGAGCTGGACGGCCACGTGGACCACGGCGACCGCGTCGGCGCGGGGGAGGTGGCGGTGCAGGTGCTGCACACGCCCGGGCACACGCCGGGCAGCATCTGCTTCCGGGTGGGCGAGGAGGCCCTCGTGCTGACCGGCGACACGCTGTTCGCGGGCAGCATCGGGAGGACGGACCTCTGGGGCGGCGACTTCGAGCAGGAGATCGCGTCGATCCGGCGGCATCTGCTCCCGCTGGACGCGGCGACCCGGGTGATCCCGGGGCACGGGCCGGAGACCACGATCGGGTGGGAGAAGCAGCACAACCCGTTCCTGAACGAGAGGTGAGGACCCACATGAACGCGTTCGTCCTGTCCGTGGCGCGGGTGCGCCGGGCTGCGCTCGTGGCCGGCGCCGGCGGGCTCGCGGCCGCGGCCGCGCTCGCGATCGCCGGCCCGGCCGAGGAGCCGGTGGACCTCTCGATGGTCACGCGCATCCGCGAGGAGGGGTTCCACAACTCGAAGGTGATGGACACCCTCGCGCACCTGACCGACGTGATCGGGCCGCGGCTGACCGGCTCGCCGCAGGCGCGCGAGGCGAACGAGTGGACGCGCCGCCAGCTCGAGTCCTGGGGGCTGCAGGAGGCGCGGCTCGAGCCCTGGGGCCCGTTCGGGCGCGGGTGGACCTACGAGCGTGCGGTCGTGCACCTGGTGTCGCCCTCGGCCGCGCCGCTGATCGCTCTGCCGCGGGCCTGGACGCCGGGCACCGACGGTCCGCGGCGAGGCGCGGTGGTCCGCGCCAAGCTGGAGTCGGACGCGGACCTCGACCGCGTGCGCGGCACATTGGCGGGCCGGATCGTCCTGCTCGACGAGCCGCGCGACACCCGCGACCCGGACCGGCCGCTGTTCCGGCGCTACAGCGAGGCGGAGCTCGAGCAACTCG
>DATBIZ010000540.1:0-4144 GCA_036556645.1 Vicinamibacteria bacterium
TGTTCGCCCCCATCGCCAGCAGCACGTCCACGAAAGCGGTCCGGCGGGGGTTCAGCAACACGCCCTCGATGTGGACCTCGGAGTCCGGCAGGACCAGCGCCGCGACCACCAGGAAGGCCGCGCTCGAGACGTCGCCGGGCACGGTCAGGTCCACCGCGCGGAGCGTCTCCAGGCGGCGCACGGCCAGCGCGTCGCCGGCGACCTCGATCGGCACCCCGAACAATGGCAGCAGCCGTTCCGTATGGTCTCGCGAGGGCAGCGGCTCGCGCACCGTCGTCGTCCCCTCCGCCTGCAGCCCGGCCAGGAGGATCGCGGTCTTGACCTGCGCGCTCGGCACGGTGAGGTCCCAGGTGACGCCGCGCAGCCCGCCGCCGGTGATCGTCACCGGCGGCCTGCCCGCGGTCGTCTCCACCCGCGCGCCCATCGCGCGCAGCGGAGCGGCGACGCGCTCGGCGGGCCGGCGGCAGAGCGACGCGTCGCCGGTCAGGACCGAGCGGAACGGACGCCCGGCCAGGACCCCGGCCAGCATCCGCAGCGTGGACCCCGAGTTGCCGGCGTCGAGCGGGCCGGGAGCCGCGTGCAGGCCGTCGGGGCCGTCTCCCGCGACCGCCACCGAGCGTCCCTCGCGCCGCACGCGCAGGCCGAGCGACTCCAGGCACCGCAGCGTGGACTCGCAATCGGCGGCGGTGGAATAGTTCTCGATGCGGCTCTCACCGTCGGCCATCGCGGCAAAGAGCGCGGCGCGGTGGGAGACCGACTTGTCGCCGGGGAGCGTGAAACGGCCGCGGAAGGCTGACGCGCTCGTGAATCTCAAGTGGGAACCCGGTGGCGACGAATCGTACCACGATCTGCGCAAGTCCCACGTTTGGTGCGGCTTGACGCCCTCGTTGACCACATGCTACGGTGACCCTGGATCGTCGCTCTCCCTCGGCCCTTCAAGGCAGCCCGCCCTCGAGAGATGAAGAGGACACAGCCCAAGACGGTCCGCATCGACATCGCCAGCCGTTTCGAGATGTTGGAGATGGTGCAGACCGTGCTCACGCACGTCACCGGCATGCTCCACCTCGACGAGGACTCGGCCCACTACGTGAGCGTGGCGATCCGCGAGTCCGTGGTCAACGCGATCAAGCACGGCAACCGCGGCGACGCGGCCAAGCGCGTGGCGGTCGAGTTCCTGCTGCACCCCGGAGCGCTCGAGGTCACCGTGCAGGACGAGGGCCCCGGGTTCGATCCGGGTTCGGTGCCGAGCCCGCTCGCCGAGGAGAACCTGCTCAAGGCGGACGGCCGGGGGATCTTCTTCATGCGCTCGTTCATGGACGAGGTCAGCTACGCGTTCCCCGCCCGGGGCGGCACCGTGGTGCGCATGGTCAAGAAGCTGCCGGTGGCGCAGGCGAAGTGAACGGACGGCCGACGGCCGGCTGACGCCGCTCAGCGGCGCGCGACCTCGAGCAGCGCGTGGTCGCGCGGGCCACGGGCCAGCACCGTCGAACGCAGGCCGGGGACGCGGGCGAGCTCCTCGCGCTCTCGCCGCCCCGCCAGCACCAGCACGGGCCGCCGCTCGGCCGCGGCCGTGATGTCCAGGATGGACTCCACCGGGCGCACCCTGCCGTCGTTGTAGAAGTATCCGGCCATCCACGCCGTGCGCCACGCGTTCCAGGCCAGAACTTCGCGGCCGCCGGCCGGCGCGAACAGCGATGCTCCCGATTCGCGTGCCGCGACGATCGGCGGGGCGGCCATCGCGAGCAGCAGCAGGAAGCCGGCGGCGCCGACGCGCAGGAGCCGCAGCGCACCCTCGGGATCCGGTGCGAGGCGACGGGAGAAGAGCAGCGCCACCATCACCGCCCACGCGGCCAGCGGCACGGCCAGGCGCCAATCGGGGAACCCCTGCGCCCGCAGCCCGAACGGCACCGCGCCGATCACGGCCGCCAGCGCCACGGTGACCAGCGCGACCGCGCGCGGTCCGGTGCCGCGCGGCAGCGCCACGTCGCCGCGGGTGAGGTCGCGCGCGGCCCGCCCGGCGATCACCGCGAGCGGCGGCAGGCAGGGCAGGATGTAGCCCGGGAGCTTCGAACCGGCCAGCGAGAAGAACACGAGCGGCACGCCGGCCCACAGCGCCACGAACAGGTCGGCCGGGACGCGCCGCGGCCACAGCCGGGCGAGCCCCGGCAGCAGCAGGCCCGACCAGGGGAAGAGCCCGGCGACGAGGAGCGGCAGGTAGTACCAGGGCGGCCCGGGGTGGCGGTGGATCGTGCTCGTGAAGCGCTGCACGTTGTGGTCGAGCAGGAACACGTCCACGAAGTGCTGGCCCTGGTCGCGCCACACGGCGGCGTACCACGGTCCGGCCACGAGGAGGAACGCCAGGATGCCGCGCGGGGAGAGCAGCTCCCGCAGCACGCCCCATCGGCGCCGCACGAGCACGAACGCGCCGAGGACCAGGGCTGGAAGCAGCACGCCCAGCGGCCCCTTCGCCAGCGTCGCGAGCGCCGCGCAGGTCCACGCCGCCGGCATCGCCCAGCGGCCGAGCAGGCCGAGCAGGCGCAGGCCGGCGATCGCGGTCGCGCCGGTCACGCCCGCCGCGAGCAGCATGTCCATGCTCGCCGCGCGCCCGTAGACGAAGAACAGCAGCGAGGTGCCCAGCACGAAGGCGGCGTGCAGCCCGGCCGCGTTGCCGAACAGGCGCGCTCCCGCGAGCGCGGTGAGGCCGACCACGCACACCGAAGCGAGCACCGAGGGCAGCCGTGCCGCCGCGGCCGTCTCGCCGAACAGCGTGTACGCGGCTCCGGCGAGCCAGTAGTAGAGCGCCGGCTTCTCGAGCCAGGGCTGCCCCTGGAGGGTCGGCCGCACCCAGTCGCCGGCGCGGTGCATCTCGACCGCGACGCGCGCATAGCGCGGCTCGTCGGGCCCGACGAGCGGGACCGCGTCGAGCCGGAAGAGCAGCAGCGCCGCGACGAGCGCGAGCAGCAGCGCCGTGCTGCGCAGAGGGAGCGGGTATGCTGGCAACGGACGGCGATCCTACAATCGCGCCTCCGGAGGGAGCAACTCGTTGAGCTGGAAGTACCTGGCGGCCGCCACCCAGGCCGCGCTGCGCGCGGGCGCGATCCAGAAGGAGCGGGCCGGGCAGGACATCGAGATCCGGCACAAGGGCACGATCGACATCGTCACCGAGGTGGACAAGGCCTGCGAGGACGCGATCGTGGCCACGCTCCGCGAGCGCTTTCCGGACCACGACATCGTGTCCGAGGAGACCGACCTCGGCCGCACGGGCTCGCGGTTCGTGTGGTTCGCCGACCCGCTCGACGGCACGACGAACTACGCGCACGGGTATCCCTTCTACTGCGCGTCGGTCGCGCTCACGATCTCCGGCGAGGTCGTGGCCGGCGCCGTGTTCGATCCGGTCAAGGACGAGCTGTTCACCGCGGAGAAGGGAAGCGGCTCGTTCCTGAACGGCCGGCGGCTGCGGGTGTCCTCCGCCAGCGAGCTCGTCCGCAGCCTGCTCGTCACCGGGTTCCCCTACGACGTGCGCGACGACCTCCAGGGGAAGCTGCGCCTGTTCACGCGCTTCATGGGCGAGGCGCGCGCGGTGCGCCGCGACGGGGCGGCGGCGCTCGACCTCGCCTACGTGGCCGCCGGCCGCTACGACGGGTTCTGGGAGGAGCGGCTCAACCCGTGGGACATGCTCGCGGGGATCCTGATCGTGCACGAGGCGGGAGGCCGCACGTCACGCTTCGACGGCACGCCGGTCGGCACGGCCGCCGACTCGATCGTGGCCGCGAATCCCCTGCTCCACGAACGGATGCTCGAGGTGCTGAGGAGCGAACGCGCCGGCCGTTGATGGTGCTGGTGGAGGGATTCGAACCCCCACTGTGCCGATTTTAAGTCGGCTGCCTCCTGCCAGTTGGGCTACACCAGCGCCGGCACGCGCTCCAGTCTCGCACCGGCGGCGGTTGCCGTCCACCGCGCGCCGGGCCTCCACGCGGCGCGCGGGTGACCGCGATCACCCGCGCAGCCCCGGCAAGATGGGACGCTGGCCGTTAACGTCCCAGGTGGGGATATCAGCGGGGGCAGCCATGAAGCGGATGGCGGCGGCGTTCGTGATGGCGGCAGGGGTGGCGGGCGGTGCGCCGGTCGTGCACGCCCAGACCGT
>DATBIZ010000541.1:0-3071 GCA_036556645.1 Vicinamibacteria bacterium
CGTCGAGCCACCCGTCGCCGTCCACGTCGTACACGTGCTCGCTGTTGGTGTGGTGGTAGTCCTTCGACGCGTGGTTGGCGCGGTAGGCGCGCGGCACGAAAGCCGGCGCCGCGAACCAGTACGGCCCGTGGACCACGTCGAGCCGGCCGTCGCGGTCGAGGTCGCCCACGGAGGCGCTCTCGTACGGGCCCACGAACAGGTGCCGGCGCGTGAATCGGAGCGAGGCGCCCGGGGGCGGCGGCGCGGCACCGGCCACCCCGCACGCCGCCACCAGCAGGATCGCCGCCGCCCGCTTCACGGCCGCGGTGGTCGGCGCGTCGGCCCCGTGCCCGCCCCCGTCCGCTCGATGGCGGCCGCGATATCGTCCATGTCGGCGGCGGTCAGGTCCAGGCGCGCCGCGTCGATCCAGCCGTCGATCTGCGCCGGCCGGCGCGCGCCCACGATCGCGCCGGTCACCCCCGGCCAGGCGAGCGTCCACGCGATCGCGACCGCCCCCACCGTGGTGCGGTGCCGCTCCGCGATCGCGGCCAGCGCCGCGGCCAGCGCGAGGTTCCGCTGCAGCTTCTCGCCCTGGAACTCCGGGGAGCGCGAGCGCCAGTCGTCCGCGGGCAGGGAGGCCGCGCGCTCGGGGCTGAAGCCGCCGCTCAAGAGGCCGGCCTGCATCGGGCTATAGACGACCACGCCGGTGCGGTGCGCCGCGCACCAGGGCAGCAGGGCCTCGGCGGCGTCGCGGCGGATCGCCGAGAACGGCGGCTGCAGCGTGTCCACGTGCCCGAGGCGCTCCGCGGCCTCGAGCTGCGCCACCTTGTGGTTCGAGAGCCCGACCGCGCGCACCTTGCCCTCCTTCTTCAGGTCGAGCAGCGTGCCCCAGTAGTCTTCGAGCGGGGTGCCGTCCTCGGCCGGCCAGTGCATCTGGTAGAGGTCGATGCGCTCCACGCCGAGCCGCCGCAGCGAGGCCTCCACCTCGCGGCGCAGGCTGGCCGCCGCTCCCACGCGTCTGGCCTGCACCATCGGGTTGTCCTCGTCCCACACCAGCCCGCACTTGGTGAACACGTACGGCCGCTCGCCCGGCGGCATCTCGCGCAGCGCCCGCCCCACGACCTCCTCGGAGTGCCCGTTGCCGTACACCGCGGCGGTGTCGATCCAGTTGATCCCGCGCTCGGCCGCGTGCCGGAGCGCGGCCACCGACTCGTCGTCGTCCTGCTTCCCCCAGGCAAAGGCCCATCCGGCGCCGCCGATGGCCCAGGCTCCGAAGCCGACCCGCGTGATGTCCATGCCGGTCGTGCCGAGCGGGCGCGTGGGCCAGGCGGGGCGCGCGGCGGCCGGGGGAGACGTCCGTGTCATGAGGTGACCTCCAGCATGTGGTTCGGGATGCCCAGGCCCGGGCCGCGGATCTCGTCGGGCCGCACGTGGCCGTCGCGCACCTCGAAGATGCCGGGGAAGCGGCGCGCCCACCGGGCGTTCGCCGCGGGCACGTATTGCCGCGCGTTGGCCTCGATGCCGGCGACGGTCGGCACGTGGGCGGAGATGCCGACGGAGTGGATCAGCGACGCCCCCGGGCAGGTGAGGTCCTGCACGCAGAGGAACATGCCGTGCTTCTGCGCGGCCGCCGCCATCAGCACCGCCTGGCTCTGGCCCTTGCACGCCTTGAGCGCGACGCCGTTGTACCCGATCTCGCGCGCCAGGAGCAGGCTCTCCAGGTCGGTGAGCGACTCGTCGATCACGACCGGCCGCAGCTTCGCCGCCTCGTGCATCACGTTGCCGCGGTGGGCGCGCAGGTCGCGCGCGGTCGGCTGCTCGACGTACAGGATCCGCGCGAAGCCCTCGGGGGCGCCGGCGCGCACCTGCCGCAGGCAGTCGAGCACGTAGGCCACGTCGGGGCAGCGCTCGTTGAAGTCGAGGCAGTACTTCCAGCCGCGGACGCCGCGCCGGGCCTGCGCGGCGGCGGCCACGCGGTCGATGCGCAGCGTGCGCTCGACGTCCCCGCGCAGGTCCTCTCCGCCGAGCTTGATCTTGATGCGCACGAGGCCGTCGCGCGCGATCCACTCCGGCAGCGTCTCCGGCAGCCCGTCGCCCACCGGCTTCTGCACGTCCGCGGCCTCCAGCGCGTCGAGCCCGCCGACGCTGTGGAACAGCGGGATCCGCGCCGGCGGCTGGCGGAGCAGATAACGGTCGAGCCGCTCGCCCGCGAAGCCGGGGCCGAGGTGGCGGCCGAGGTCGTGCCTCAGCAGGTCGGTCCCGTAGGTGTCGTACACGTTCCGGCGGTGCAGCTTGCCGAACGCGTCGTGCAGCGCCGCGTCGAACGGGCTGGCCACGACCAGCGTGGCCAGCTTCGGCATCGGCTCGTCCAGGGCCAGCTCGCGCGAGACCACGGCCGCCGCCTTGAGGTACTCGGGCTCGAGCGCCCGCGCGAGGTCGAGCGGATGGCCCACCTCGGCGCAAGCCGCCGTGACCGCTTCCAGCCGCCCGGCCAGCCGCTTCATCGCACCCAGCGTCACCTCGTACGGCATCGTGCGCGAGGGGAACGCCCACATGTTCCCCAGCGTCATCGAGCCGAAGCCCCACGCGCTCTGTCCCCCGCGCGACTCGACGCGGCAGCGGACGTTCAGCAGCGTGACGCGGTCCACGACCCGGCCGCCGAACTTGTACGGCGCGCGGTAGACGTAGTCCTCGAAGCCGTGCCGGACCTCGGCCACGCGCACGTCGGTGGCCGGCGGCGCCGAGACGGCGGCGGCGCGCAGCGGCACCGGCGCCAGGGGCAGCGCGGCCAGGAAACGTCTCCGCGTGAGCGTCAGGAGACGGCCCCCCGGTATGCGGCGCCGAGGTGCGCGGTCAGGAACCCGAGGTCGCGTGCCGCCGCCGCCAGGGTGTGCTCCTGCTGCGCGGCCGGCGTCGCGCCGGGGAGGTCGTACTCGAGGTGCAGCGACACCGGCCCGTGGAAAGAGGCGCCGGCGAGGATGGCGAAGAACGCCTTCCAGTCCACCATGCCCTGGCCGAGCGGGCAGTTGCGCTGCTTCCAGCCCGCGTCCGTCTTCTCCCAGAAGAAGTCCTTCACCGCGACCATCTTCAGC
>DATBIZ010000542.1:0-13292 GCA_036556645.1 Vicinamibacteria bacterium
TCCGCGGCCCGCGCCGCCAGCTCCGGCTGCTCGAGCGCGAGCAGCTCGTCGCGCACGGTGTCGAGCCTGGCCACGATGCTGTCGAGCGTGCCGACGTCGGTGGCGTTCAGCGTGGAGAGGAGCACGTCGATGCGCGTGGCCGTCTGCATCGTGCGACCGTATCCGCTGCCGGCGCCGGCTGTCAAACGGCGCGCGCGCGTGCGGTTTATACTCTCGGCGTCCGCCGGTTCCGCGCGATGATGCCGAACAAGCACGCCTACCGCGTCGTCATCCTGGGCTCCGGCCCGGCGGGGCTGACCGCCGCGCTCTACGCCTCGCGCGCGAACCTGGAGCCGCTGGTGGTGGAGGGCGGCGGCGGCGACGACCCCACGGACGTGCCGGGCGGACAACTGATGCTCACCACGGACGTGGACAACTACCCCGGCTTTCCCGAAGGCATCCTCGGGCCCGACCTGATGGAGCGCTTCCGCAAGCAGGCCGCGCGCTTCGGCGCGGAGTTCACGAGCGGCGCGCTCAAGCGCGCGCGGCTGGAGCAGCGGCCGTTCACCCTGGAGCTGGACGAGGGGACGGTGACCGCCGAGACGGTGATCGTGGCCACCGGCGCCCGCGCCCGCTGGCTGGGCCTGCCCGAGGAGCTGGAGTTCAGGACCCGCATCGGCGGCGTCTCGGCCTGCGCGACCTGCGACGGGTTCTTCTACAAGGGCAAGGACGTGCTGGTGGTGGGCGGCGGCGACACCGCGATGGAGGAAGCGATCTTCCTGACCAAGTTCGCGACCAGGGTGACGGTCGTGCACCGCCGCGACACGCTGCGCGCCTCGAAGATCATGCAGGACCGGGCGCAGCGCAACCCGAAGATCGGGTGGCTCTGGAACACCGTCGTCGAGAAGATCCTCGGCGGCCCCGGCGCGGGCGTCACCGGCGCGCGGCTCAGGAACGTGGCCACGGGCGCCGTCACCGAGGTGGCCGCGGGCGGCATCTTCATGGCGATCGGCCACGAGCCGAACACGACGATCTTCCGCGGCCAGCTCGAGATGGACGCCGCCGGGTACCTGCGCACGTTCGCGGGCACCACCGCCACCAACGTGGCGGGCGTGTTCGCCGCCGGCGACGTGCAGGACGCCCGCTACCGTCAGGCGGTGACCGCGGCGGGCAGCGGCTGCATGGCCGCCATCGACGCGGAGCGCTTCCTCGGCGAGCACGCGACCGAGGACTGGGACCCGCTGCCGGCCCAGCCCGCCTAGCCGCGTCGTGAACGCGGCCGCTCCGCGCGCGCTCCGCATCCTCTTCCTGGCCCCGCAGCCCTTCTTCGAGGTGCGCGGCACGCCGCTGGCCGTGCTGGCGATGGTGCGCGCCCTGTCCGCGCTGGGCCACCAGGTGGACCTGCTCACCTACCCGCAGGGCGCGGCCACGGAGACGGGGGCGGTGCGCCACCTGCGCAGCCCGCGCCTGCCGGTGGGACGCGTGCGCGCCGGCGCCTCGCTGGCCAAGCTCGCCCTGGACGTGCCGTTCCTGGCCGCCGCCGCCTGGCGCCTCCTGCGCGGGCGCTACGACGTGGTGCACGCGGTCGAGGAGGCGGCGCACCTGATCGCGCCGGTCGCGCGCGTGCTCGGGGTGCCGCTGGTCGTGGACATGGACTCCTTGATCCCCGAGCAGCTCCGCGACTCCGGCTTCGCGCGGCGCGGGCCGCTGCGGTGGGCGGCGGAGGCGCTCGAGCGGCACGCGCTGCGCCACAGCGCCGCCGTGATCACCGTGTGCGAGAGCCTCACGCGCGCGGCGCGGGCGCGCACGCCGCACGCGCGCGTCTTCCAGGTCGAGGACCCGCCGCTGGTGGACGCGGCCACGCCGCTCCCCGCCGACGGCGCGCGCGCGCTGCGGGAGGCGCTCGGCCTGGGCGCCGGCCCGGTCGTGCTGTACTCCGGCAACTTCGAGCCGTACCAGGGCGTGGACCTGCTGGTGGACGCGGCGGCGCTGGTGCCCGAGGCGCACTTCGTGTTCATGGGCGGCGAGCCGGGCGAGATCGCGCGGATGGCCGCGCGCGCGGCGGCCGCGGGCGGCCGCTGCGTGTTCGCGGGCAAGCGCCCTCCCTCCGAGCTGCCCTCCTTCCTGGCCGCGGCCGACGTGCTCGCCTCGCCGCGGCGCACCGGGGTGAACACGCCGTTCAAGGTGTACACCTACCTCGCCTCCGGCAGGCCGCTGGTGGCCACCCGCATCGCCACGCATACGCAGATCCTCGACGACACGCTGGCGATCCTGACGGAGCCGACGCCGCAAGGACTCGCGGCCGGCGTCCGCCTCGCGCTGGCGCGGCCCGAGGAGGCGGCGGCGCGTGCCGCGCGCGCCCGCGCGCTGATCGAGCGCGAGTACAGCCCGGCCCGCTTCGCGGAAAAGGTGCGGCTCGCCTACGCGGCGATCGGCTAGCGTCCGTTCAGGAGGGAACGCGCGGCGCCGCTCGGCGCGCGCGCGGCGAGCTGCCAGCGGTAGTACCAGTCCGCGCGATCCGGCCGCGGCTGCTCGCGCAGGAGGCGGCGCCGCGCGGGCCAGCCCAGGTGCGGATCCAGCCACTCGTCCCAGGGCGCGGGCGGGCCCGCGGGGTGGAGCAGGACCTCGGCGAGCGTCCAGGGATCGGTGGAGGCGACCGGCCGCACGCGCACGGCCGCGACGGTGCGTCCGCCGAGCGGCACCGCGAGGTGGTCGTGGTCGATCACGTATTGCGGATGGCCGTTCGCCCACCGCAGGTCCTGTCGCTCCTCGCGCCGCCGCCGGCGCGCCACCGTCTGCCAGGTGACGCCATCGGCGCTGACGTCCACGTCCATGCTCCGCAGGAGGCGGGGCCCCACGGCGGCCGCCACCAGCGTGACCGCCTGGAGCGCGGCCGCCGGCCGCAACCGGAAGGTCGTCGGCTCGGCCGGCGCCGGCGACAGCGCGGTTGCGGGGTCGCCGTCGCCGGCCGCCTGGCCGCCCAGGGGCATGACCCCCGGACCGAACGGCGGCACGAAGGCCGCGTACACGACGGCCGGCCCCGCCTCGATGCGGCGCCACGTCCCGCCCGCGGCGGCGAGCGCGCGCTCGAAGTCCGCGGGCGCGGGCAGGTCGGACGGGATCGAGGGCGTGAGCACCCCGGCCACGCCCTTCGCGAACCGCACCTCGTCCAGGTACGGGAGCGGATGGTGCAGGAAGCGCTCGTTCCACGGCTGCGACCCGATCACCTGCTCGCCGCTGGCGTAGGTGAGCCGATAGGCGGGGCCGTAGGACGCGTAGAAGCGGCGCGCGCCGTTCTCCTGCAGCGCGCGCAGGACCGGACGCAGGTCCGGCAGCAGGAAGGGCGGCTGCGCGCGGTCGGCCGTCCGCCACTCGCGCAGCAGCGCGTGCGCGGCCAGCAGGTGCAGCGACGCGAGCGCGAGCGTCACGATCCAGGCGCGGCGGGCGGTCCCGGGCCGGAGGGCCGCCCAGGCCACCACGGCCGCGAGCGGCAGGTAGGCCGGCGTCAGGAACCGGATCGTCTCCGGGCTCGACCGCAGCGGCAGCGGGAACGCGGCGAGGGTGAGCGCGGCGCTCCCGAGCAGCACGGGGAGCGCCGGATGCGCCCGGAGCCTGCGTGCCGCCATCACCACCGCGATGCCGTAGATGAGGACGAGGCCGCCCGCGGCCCAGCCCGGCGCGCGCACGCGGTGCACCGGATCGTCGGGCACCAGCGGCGTGTGCGTGCCGATCAAGCCGCCGACCGGCTCGTGCAGCCGCGGCAGCACCTGCGCCAGGTGCGCCCCGAAGCCCTGCCGCCGCCCCGAGACCTCCACGATCCGCAGCGAGCCGGCGTCGCGCAGCGCCTGCCCGCCGAGCGGGGCCGCGCCGACGGCCAGCGCCAGCAGGGCCGGCCACAACCCGCGCCGGCGGCCGCGGCTCGCGCGCGCCAGGTGGACCGCGGTCACCACGACCACCGCCGCGCTCATCAGGTGTGTCCACAGCGCGAGGCCGGAGAGGAGCCCCCAGGCCACCAGACGGCTCCCGGCCGCCGCTCCGGCCGCGAGCCGGCCTCCGGCGGCGAGCGCCGCCAGCAGCACGCCGGCCCCGAGCAACAGCGCGAGCGGGTACATCGGCGGGGGCATCGCGCCGAGCAGGAGGACGTAGGGCGGGGGACAGGCGGCGAGCAGCGCGGCCGGCAGCGCCGCGCGCGCCTCGAGGGCGCGCCCGAGCGCGTAGGCGAGCGGCACCAGCGCGAGGCCGAGCAGGAAGTAGAGCAGGCGGAGCGGCTCGTCGCGCGGCCCCATCGCCGCCACCAGCGGCGCGGCCAGCCACGCCTCCAGCGGCGAGCCGTAGGGCTGCCCCCACATCGTGAGGCCGCGGCCGGGGTGGCGCGCCATCAGGCCGATGATCGCGGTATCGCCGTCCACCGGCGTGCGGAGCGCCTCCGCCCAGAAGGGCGCGCGCACCGCGACCGCGAGCAGCATCACGGCCGGAAGCGCCGAGCGCGCGCTCACGGCAGGGTCGCTTCGCCGTCCGGCTCGGCCGGCTCGGCGGCCTCCGCCGGCGCGAGCCCGTAGGCGGCGTGGCGCACGTGGCGCACGCTCGGCAGCAGGCACAGGGCCAGGGTCAGCGCGACCAGGGCGGCCGCGGCCCGCCGCGCCGGCGTGAGCACGGGGTACGCGCCCTCGCGCCACGCGGCGGCCGCCCAGGCGGCGAACAGGAACACCACCGGCATCACCGGCAGGCGGTAGCGGTTGAACCCGTGCGTGACCACGTGGATCAGGTTGTAGTAGGCGAGGAAGCCGGCGAGCAGCACGGTCGCGCGCGCACAGCGCGCCCCCGCGAGCCCGGCCACGAAGGGCGGCAACACGGCGAGGTACGGGAGGAGCAGGAGGAGGCCGACGACGATCGCCCAGCGCGGCCGCACCGGCCCGTAGGCGCCGCGCTTGAGGTGGATCGCGGCCATGCTCTCGGCCTCCCAGAACATCGGCATCTGCTCGGCGAGCTTCTCGAGGAGCCAGGCCGGCTGGCGCTCACGGATGCTCTGCAGCCCGCGCCGCAGCGCGTAGCGGTACTGCGGCAGGTAGCCCTCGACCGCGTAGTACTCGTCGTAGACCTCCTGCCGGGAGAGCGCCGCGTTCCCCTGGAACAGGTTCAGCCCCCCCGCCGTGGAAACGGGCACGAACGCGTGGAACGTGACCCAGTTGCGCCACGTCCAGGGCGCCACCACCAGGGCGGCGGCCAGCACGAGGGCGGCCGCGCGCCTCCGGCCGCCATCCGCGCCGCGCCGCCAGAGGAGCCACGCGGCGGCGAGCGGCACGAAATACAGCATCGTCTCGCGGGCGAGGATGGCGAGGCCCCAGAGCGCGCCGGCGGCGAGCGCGGCGCCGGTGCGTGCGCCGGCGTCCGCGGCGAGCAGGCGCTCGAAGCCCCACCACACGAGCACGAGGAAGAGCGTCTCCACCCAGAAGTGCGCCGCGAACCAGACCAGCTCCGGATAGAAGGCGACGGCGGCCGCGCCCAGGAGCCCGGCCCGCGCCCCGAAGGCGCGTGCGCCCACGCGCCCCACCGCCGGCACCAGCAGCGCGGAGATCAGCGCCTGCAGCCAGCGTGCCGCCTCCAGGCTCCCGGTGAGCCGCAGGGGCACGGCCAGGAAATACGGGTACAGGGGCGGGTGGAAGATGAACTGCGTCTGGAGGGGATCGAACGCGACGCGGGAGCCCGCCACGTGGCGCGCCCACTTCACCCACACGCGCTCGTCGGCCACCGGCGCCACCGCGGGCTCCAGGAGCAGGAACACGCCGCGCACCACGATCGCGGCGGCCGTGAGCAGGAGCAGCGCGCGCGCGGGGGACGGCGGCTCGCGTTCGGGCACCGCGGGCACGCTAGCACGTTTCGGGTTTGGCGGTTCTTCCGGGCGCGTGCTAGAACCGCTTCTTCCCGATGGCGCGATCCGCGGAGCGTGCGTGCCCTTCCTGACGTGCCGCGCCGCGGCGCTCGTCGGCGTCGTGGCGCTCGCCGGCTGCGGTCCCCGCCCCGTCCCGCAGGACCTCCTTCGGCCGGACGCGCTCGTGGAGGCGAGCGCGGCGGGCAACGAGGTCACCTGGGTCCGCGGCCAGGCCGGCCGCCCGCAGCGGATCAACGACGTGGTCCGCCGCACGCTGCCCGCCGCCCCGCCGAGCCGGCTGGTCTTCCGGCTCGACGTGCCCAAGGGCGCACGCCTGGAGCTGGCCTGCGGGATCCCGCCCGAGCACCACGACGAGCCCGCCGTCGAGTTCGTGCTGAAGGCGCGGCGCGACGGCCGCGAACAGGCGGTCTGGTCGCTGCTGGTGGACCCGCTGAACCGCCCCGACCACCGCAGGTGGGTGGAGGCGGCGGTGGACCTCTCGCGGTTCGCGGGACGCGGCGTGGAGCTGGCGCTCGAGACGCGCGGGTTCGAGACCGGCACCGTGCGCAACGCGTATTGGGGCGCGCCCGCGCTGTCGGTGCCGCGCGACGACGCGCCGCTGGTGGTCGTCTACCTGGTGGACACGCTGCGCGCCGACCACACCACGCCCTACGGTTACGCGCGCGACACCACCCCGGAGCTGGCGCGCTTCGCGCGCGACGCGGTGGTGTTCGAGCAGGCGATCTCGCACGCGTCGTGGACCAAGCCCGCGGTCGCCTCGCTGTTCACCTCGCTGCTGCCCGGCCGCCACCGCGCGGTGCAGCTCCGCGACCAGCTCGACGGCGGGCACGTGACGCTGGCGGAGATGCTCGGCGCCAAGGGGTACGCGACCGGGGCCGCGATCGCGAACTCCGTCATCTACGGCCAGGGCACCAACTTCGAGCAGGGCTTCGACGTCTACTCCGGGCTGCACGGCGAGGGCGACCGGCCCTCGAAGCTGGTGGAAGCGGCGGGCGTGGTGGACGCGGCGCTGCGCTTCCTGGAGGCGCGCCGCGGCTTCCCCACCTTCCTCTACGTGCACACCATGGATCCGCACGTGCCGTACGCGCCGCCGCCGCCCTTCGACCGCATGTACGAGCCGCACCCCACCCCGGAGCACCCGGCGGTGGACCCGCGCACCGACTACCACGAGCCCCTGGACCGCGAGCGCATGGTGGCGCAATACGACGGCGACATCGCCTACGGCGACCGGGAGTTCGGCCGCTTCCTGGACGAGCTCCGCGCGCGCGGCCTCTACCACCGCGCGCTGGTGGTCTTCGTGTCCGACCACGGGGAGGAGTTCCTCGACCACGGCCAGTTCCTGCACGGCAAGAGCGTGTTCGACGAGCTGGTCCGCGTGCCGCTGATCGTGAAGTTCCCCGGCGGGCGCGACGCGGGCAAGCGCGTCAGGCAGCAGGTGCAGCTGGTGGACCTGGTGCCGACCGTGCTCCAGGGCCAGGACCTGCCCGTGCCGGAGCCGCCCCACGTCGCGGGACGGCCGCTGCAGCGCGTGCTGGCGGGCGGCGCGGCCGAGCCGCCGGCGGTGTCGGAGATCAGCCATCGCGGCTTCGTCGCGCACGGGATGCGGACCTCGCGCGACAAGTACGTGCGGCGCTTCAGCCCCGACGACGACGAGCTGTACTTCGACCTCGGGCGCGACCCCGGGGAGAAGACCAACCGCGTGGCGGACGCGGCGCGCCGCGTGCAGCTCCTGAAGGCGGGGGTGGAGGCGGCCATGGTGCCGAACCCCTTCCGGCACCACCTGCGCGCCGCGGGCGGGGGCGAGTTCGCGCTGCGGCTGCGCACGGGCGGGTGGTTCGAGGGCGTGGAGCCGATCGGCTTCTCGCCCGAGGACCGCTACGAGGTGGAGGGCAACGGCCGCAAGCTGGCGCTGCGCCTGCGGCCGCGCCCCGGCTCGCCGCGCGAGGTGGCCTTCAGCATCCGCCCGCAGGGCGCGCCGGTGTGGCTCGAGGGCAAGCGCGACGGACGCGCGCTCCGCGGCACGGACGTGCTGATCGCGCAGGAGGGCGTGCCCGCGCTCGAGGTGCCGCTGAAGCTGCCGGAGATCGAGACGGAGAAGGAGCGCACCGAGAACATCTTCGCGCCGCCGCCGGCCACGCGGCCCGGGCTCCACGTCTGGCTCACGCTGGTGCCCGGCCGCCAGATGATGGAAGCCTTCGACCAGGCGGCGCGCGAGCGCCTGTGCGCGCTCGGATACCTCGACTGCCGGTAAGGACGCCGGTGCTAGCATGGTCCCAGGATGGACGCCGGGTGGCCCGCGGCGGTTCGGCTCTTCAACGAGGGCCGCTTCTCCGAGTTCCAGGACGCGGTCGAGGCGATGACCTCGCACACGCGCGCGCCGTCCGAGCGGCAGTTCTACACGCTCCTGAACAAGCTGGCGGAGGCGCTGCTGCAGCTCAGCGACGGCGACGTGGACGACGCGGCCGAGATCCTCTCCACCTCGCTGCGCAAGCTCGACGACTTCCTCCCGCGCTTCCGCGGGCTGAACACGGAGGCGCTGCGCGACGAGTTCCGCCGGGTGCTGCTGGAGCTGCGCGACGTGAAGGAGGGCCGCCGCCAGGAGTTCGCGCCCTCGCGCCTGCCGCGCCTGCGCTTCCTGCCCGAGTGAACGGCGGTTGACGTGGCGGCGCCGCGCCGCCTCGTCGTCTTCGACCTCGACGGCACGCTGGTGGACTCCGCGCGCGACCTCGCCTCCGCGGTCAACGACATGCTGGCGCGCCTCGCGCCCGGCACGCCGCCGCTGAGCGAGGCGGAGGTGCGCGGCTTCATCGGGGAGGGCGCGCGCCTGCTCGTGCAGCGCAGCCTGGACCGCCGCCGGATGGCGCAGGACGCCGAGGCGGCCCTGCCCGTGTTCCTGGCCTGCTACCGCGCGCGGATGCTGGAGACGACGCGGCCCTATCCCGGCGTCACCGACACGCTCGACGCGCTGCACGGCCACGGCCTGGCCGTGCTGACCAACAAGCCGGGGGACCTCAGCCGCGCGATCGTGGACGGCCTGGGCCTGGCCGCGCGCTTCGCGCGCGTGTACGGCAGCGGCGACGTGCCGCGCAAGCCCGATCCGGCCGGGCTCCGGCGCCTGATGGCGGAGGCCGGCGTCGGCCCGCAGGACACGGTGATGGTCGGGGACTCGGCGGTGGACGTGCTCACCGGACGCGCGGCCGGGGCGCGCACGGTGGGCGTGACCTACGGCTTCGCGCCGGAGAGCCTGCGCGAGCATCCGCCGGACGCGTTGCTCGACGACATCCGGGCGCTCCCCGCGCTCGTGTGCTAACCTCTGCGCGCGCTCTGGAGGCCCGCGCGATGGCCAACATCCTGGTCTGGGGCAGGATTCGCGAGCTGATTCCGGGCGGCCTCCCCCTCGGCATCACCGCCGAGGAAGTGGACGACAGCACGGCCCTCGCCACCGCGGTGGATGCCCTCTCCAGCACCCTGATCCTCACCACCCCCGAGCGCCTCGAGCGCGAGCGGCCGGCGGTGGAGGCGTGGGTCAGGGCCGGCGGCAAGCGGCGCGCGCTGCTGGTGGCCGTGTGCGAGGTGGACGAGACCGACGACGCGCTGCGGCGCTTCCCCTTCGTGGACGACTTCCTGCTCCGCCCGGTGACCGCGGCGCGCCTGCGCCTGCGGCTCGAACGGTCCCTCGACGCGGTCAACAGCCGGCGGGTGGTCGAGCAGCTCGACGACGCCCTGGCCCGGAAGAGCCAGGAGCTGCACGAGCTGAACAAGATCGGGGTGGCGCTCTCCGCCCAGCGCGACATCACCAAGCTGCTGGAGATGATCCTCTCGCAGAGCCGCGCCATCACCGCCGCGGACGCGGGCAGCCTCTATCTCGTCGAGCGCGGCAAGGACGACCAGACGCAGTCCGACGACCGGCTCGTGTTCAAGCTCCCCCAGAACGACTCGGTGCCGGTGAAGACGTTCGAAGAGTTCGCGATCCCGCTCGACCAGGGCTCGGTGGCCGGATACGCGGCCTCCACCGGGCAGGTCGTGAACGTGGCCGACGCCTACCACCTGCCGGCGGGCACGCCCTACCAGATCAGCCGCTCCTTCGACCAGAAGTCCGGCTACCGCACCAAGTCGGTGCTCGCGGTGCCCATGCGCGACCACAAGGGCACCGTGGCCGGCGTCATCCAGCTCATCAACAAGAAGAGGGACCCCAAGGCGCTGCTGCGCCCGGTGGCCCTGGTGGAGGAGGCGGTCATCCCGTTCACGGCGGTGGACGAGGAGCTGGTGACGTCGCTGGCCAGCCAGGCCGCGGTGGCCTTCGAGAACACGCGGCTGATCGCGGACATCAAGAAGCTGTTCGACTCGTTCGTACGCGCGTCGGTGACCGCGATCGAAAGCCGCGACCCCACCACCTCGGGCCACTCCGGCCGGGTGGCCACGCTCACGGTCGGGATCGCCGAGGCCATGGACCGCCTGACCACGGGCCCCTTCCGCGAGGTCACCTTCACCCGCGACCAGCTCCAGGAGATCCACTACGCGAGCCTGCTGCACGACTTCGGCAAGGTCGGCGTGCGCGAGAAGGTGCTGATCAAGGGCAAGAAGCTCTACGTCGGCGAGGCCACCCTGGTGCGCCAGCGCTTCGCCTACATCAAGCGCACGCTGGAGGCGCAGCACCTGCGGGCCAAGCTGGAGCAGGTGCTCTCCGGGCGCGCGGTCCCCGAGCTGCTGGCCCAGATGGACCGCGAGCACGAGGCGCAGCAGGCGGAGACGGACCAGCTCCTGCAGATGGTCCTGCAGGCCAACGAGCCCACCATCCTCGAAGAGGACGTGGTGCGCGCGCTGCACGACCTGCCCAGCCGGACCTACGCGGACATGGAGGGCAACCGCCATCCGTACCTGACCCCGGAGGAGCTGGGGGCGCTCTGCATCCGCAAGGGCAGCCTCACCGAGAGGGAGCGGCGCGACATCGAGAGCCACGTGACCCACACCTACAACTTCCTCTCGCAGATCCCCTGGACGGGCGAATACAAGCGCGTGCCCGAGATCGCCTTCGCGCACCACGAGCGGCTCGACGGCAGCGGCTATCCGCGCCAGCTCACCGCGGCCGACATTCCCATCCAGTCGAAGATGATGGCGATCGCGGACGTGTTCGACGCGCTGGCGGCCTGGGATCGGCCCTACAAGAAGGCGGTGCCGGTGGAGCGCGCGCTCGACATCCTGCGCGACGAGGCGCACATCGGCAAGCTCGACGGGGCCATCCTCGACCTGTTCGTGGCGGCCAGGATCTACGAGAAGACGCTGCCGCTCGCCGGCGCCTCGGTCGCGGGCCGCCCGCGCTGAGCGCGGCCCTCCCGCGGTAACATCGGGCGTGCCGCCGCTGATCATCGCCCACCGCGGCGACTCCGCCCATCGCCCGGAGAACACGCTGGCCGCGTTCGCCTCCGCGCTCGAGCTGGGGGTGGAGCTGGTCGAGATGGACGTCCAGCTCACCCGCGACGGCGCGGTGGTGGTCATGCACGATCCGGCGGTGGACCGCACCACCGACGGGCGCGGCCGCCTGCGCGAGCTGACGCTGCGCGACGTGCGGCGGCTCTCCGCCGGCTACCCCGTGCGCTTCGGGTCCACGTTCGCGGGCGAGCGGGTGCCCACCCTGGCCGAGGCGCTGGCCTTCCTTCGCGAGCGGGCGCGCGCGATGATCGAGATCAAGGCCGACTCCGTCACCGAGGACGAGGAGGGCGGGATCGAGGCGCTGACCGTGGCCGAGGTGCGGCGGCTGGGGATGGAGAAGGACGTCGCGCTCATCTCCTTCAGCCGGGGCGCGCTGGTGCGCTGCCGCAAGCTCGCGCCGGAGATCGCGCGCGGGCACGTGTTCGAGCGCGGGAAGCCGGGCGACTTCCTGGCCGGGGCGCGCGAGGCGGGGTGCGAGGTGGTCATGCCCTACAAGAGCCTTCTCTCCGACGAGCTCAAGGACCGGGCGCGGGAGGCGGGGGTCAAGGTCGCGACCTGGGTGGTGGACGATCCGGGCGAGCTGCCGGGGCTGGCGCGGTTCGACCTGTTCGGGATCGGGTCGAATCGGCCGGGGGTGATGATCGAGGCCCTGCGGGACGAGGGCTGAGGGCGGCCGAGGCGTGGGGCGGGGGCGAGCGGCGGTGCCGCCGGGCGGCGAAGACGGCCGGGACATCATCGCCGCGTGGCACACGAGCCACCGCGTCACGGTCTATCTGATCGAGAACCTGCCGCCCGAGCTGTGGTCGCAGAGCGTTCCGGGCGTTCCGCGGCGGACGGTTCGCATGATCGCCGCCCACATCCACAACGCGCGCTGCATGTGGATCAAGATGCTCGGCGCGCGCCATCGGGTTCCGGTCCCGCGCACCGTGGACGGCCGGAGGGTGCGGCCGGCCGAGCTGTCGCGCGCGCTGTCGCGGAGCAGCCACGGCATCGTGCGACTGATCCGCCTCGGCGTCGCGCGCGGCGGCGCGGTTCCCCGCGCCGCCTGGCAGAACTTCCCGACCGATCTGCCGCACTTCCTCAGCTACTTCGTGGCCCACGAGGCTCACCATCGCGGGCAGCTGGTCCTGCTGGCGCGGCAACTGGGACACCGGCTGCCCCCGGGGGTCGCGGCCGGGATCTGGCAATGGAACACGCGAGGCCGGGAGTGATGCGAGGTGGGCGGAGGCGGAGGCGGCGGCCGCTTACGACTTGCTCCGCCCTCCGAACAGCAGCAGGCCGCCGCCGGCCACGGCCAGCGCGATGCCCGCCCAGAGGGGAACGTTCACCCGCTCCTTCTCCTTGACCTCGAGCTGCAGCGGGCCGAGGTTGGCCTCGTGCGTCTCCTTCGTGTAGCTGAACCCGCCGTAGGCGAGCGCGAGGATTCCCGCGGCGAGCAGGACGATTCCGAGCACCTTCATGACTCCTCCCGTCGCGCGAAGCGCAGGTTGCGGATCCGGCCCTGCCCGAGGCGGAAGGCCGCGGGCCGTCCCTGGGCGTCGCGCTCGAAACGCAGGACCATCGAGCCCAGCGTGAACTCGTCGCGGACCGAGGGCGCGAGCGCGCCGCCGAGCCGGCGCGCGGTCAAGGCGAGGGCACCGTCCTTCATCTCCAGCGCGTACGTGGCGTCGAGCTCCTCGCTGTAGTACCGGCCGGCGTAGGCGGCCATCTCCGCCGCGGTGGGGGCGACCGGCTGGACCGCGTCCCAGAGCGTGACCGGGCGCGGGGCCGCCCCTTCGCGCAGCCGCCGCCCCGACGGCCCGTCCTCGAACTCCAGGGTCAGGTCCGCCGGGCCGTCGTCCAGGCGGAAGCGCCGGCCGCCCAGCGGCGTCAGCGCGTAGGTGTCGCCGAAGGCCTCGACCTTCAGCCGGCCGTCCTCGAAGCGCACGCGCCGCACCATCCCGCTGGCCTTCTCGCGATAGCTGCCGGCCAGGGCGCGCAGGTCCGCCTCGCC
>DATBIZ010000543.1:0-2782 GCA_036556645.1 Vicinamibacteria bacterium
CACGACCTGCACGCGGCTGGCCGCATAGGGATGCTGGCGCAGCGGCATGTACAGCTCCGGCCCCGGCGCGGCGGCGGGGGACGCGTGCCGGACGTCGCCCACCACGCCGACGATGGTCATCCACTCGTTGGAATCGAACCCGCACCGGAGCCGGTGGCCGATCGGGTCGGCGTCGCCGAAGCTCTGTCGCGCCAGCGACGCGCTGACGATCGCCACGAAAGGGCGGTCGTAGCGGTCGCCGGGGTCGAAGTCGCGGCCGCGGAGCAGCGGGATGCCCAGCGTCCGGAAGTAACCGGGGCTGGCGAGCCGGAAGCCGGCGGACGGCAGCCGATGCGGGTCGCCGACGCCCCAGACGTGCTGGCCCTCGACCGCGTAGAAGCCGTTCGAGTTGAGGGTGCCGGTGGGCAGGCCCATCACGCCCGCGGCCGCGCGGACGCCCGGGATCTGCTCGAGGCGGACGAACAGGTCCTGGTACCGCTGGCCGACCCGCAGGTGGTCGTCGAGCCCGCTCTTGTCGAAGATGGACCCGCGGGCGGGCGCGCTCGCATAGGCGACGAGCACGCCGTCCGGGCGGAAGCCCATCGGGGCGTCGGAGAGCGCGAGGAACGACCGGAGCAGCAGGCCGGCGTCCACCGCCAGCATGAACGACAGCGTGATCTGCGCGATCACCAGGCCGTTGCGGATGCGCGAGGAGCCCCGGCCCACGATGCCGCGCGAGCCGCCCCCCTGGGCGAGCGCCTCGCCCAAGTCCACGCGCGCCGCCTGGAGCGCGGGCGCGAGGCCGGAGGCGACCGCGGTGGCCACCGCGACCGCGGCCGTGAAGAGGAGCACCCGCCAGTCCAGTTGAACGTCCTCCAGGCGCGGGAGGGGGACGGAGCGGGACCCCACCCGGAGCAGGACGTCGGTGCACACGCGGGCGAACAGCAGGCCGAGCGCGGCGGCGGCGGCCGCCAGCACCAGGCTCTCCGCCAGGAGCTGGACCACGATGTGGCGGCGGCCGGCGCCCATCGCCGCGCGCACGGCCAGCTCGCGCGAACGGCCGGACGCGCGGGCGAGGATCAGGTTCGCCGCGTTCGCGCACGCGATCAGGAGCACCAGCCCGACCGCGGCCATCAGCACGAACAGGGTCGCGCGCACCCGGCCCACCAGCGCGTCGCGGAGCGGCCGCGCCACGAACGTCTTCCAGCCGTTGGTGTCCGGAAAGGCCGCGGAGAGCTGCGCGGCCAGCGCCGCCAGCTCCGCGTTGGCGGCCGCGACCGACGCCTCCGGGGCCAGGCGGCCGACCGCGTGGTAGTTGTGGCCTCCGCGGTTGCGGTTCTCCGGCTCGAGGGGGCCGGCCGCCCAGACCTCCGTGTCCGCCGGAAACCCCATCGCGGGCGCCACCACGCCCACGATGTCGAAGGGGTCCGGGCCGATGCGGATGGACCGGCCGACCGCCCCGGCCGCGCTGCCGAAGGACCGTTGCGCGAACCCGAAGCTGACCACCGCGGAGCGCCGCGCGTCCTCGGGGCGGAAGAGCCGCCCGGCCGCGGGAGCCACCGCGAACACGCGGAAGAAGTCGGGGTGCACGCGCTGGCCGCGGATCATCTCCGCCTGCTCCGCCACCTGCACGGCCATGTCGCCCCCGGAGTGGTACGCGAACGCCTCCAGGCTCGCGCCGCGGCCGGCGAGCCGCGCGATGTCGATCAGGTCGCCCCCGGCCATGTTGGGCCGTGTCTCGCCGGTGTCGGTCCAGTGGTTCTGCAGGGCCACCAGGCGGTCCGCGCCGGGGTAGCCGAGCGGCTTGAGGAGCACCCCGTCGATCACGCTGAACATGGCGGTGTTCGCCCCGGAGCCCACGGCCAGGATCAGCACCACCGCCGCCGTGTACCCGGGCGAGCGGCGCAGCGCGCGCACCGCGAGCGCGAGGTCGCGGCGGACCTGCTCCAGCCCGAGGAAGGAGCGTGCGTCGCGGTGGGCCTCCTTCGCCTGCTCCACGCCCCCGAACGCGCGGCGCGCGGCCAGCCGTGCTTCGGCGGGGTCCATCCCCCGGCGGCGGAAGTCGTCCTCGAGCAGCCCGAGGTGCGCGTCCAGCTCGCGCGCCAGGTCCACCTCGGCGCGCGCCGGCTGCAGGAACTCACGGACCCGACAGGCGAACCGCCGGAGAGCCGACATCGTCCCCTCTAGGACTCGGCGAGGAGGAGCTTCTCCACCAGGCCCGACAGCCGCCGCCAGCGCTCGGTCTGCTCCTGCAGCGCGCGCTGGCCCGGCTTCGTGAGGCGGTAGTACTTCGCCTCGCGGTTGCTCTCCGTGCGCTGCCAGGTCCCCTTGATCCAGCCCTTCTGCTCGAGCCGGACGAGCGCCGGGTACAGCGTCCCCTGGTTCAGGCTCAAGGAGGGCTCCACCACCTGCTCGAGGCGCGCGGCCAGACCGTAGGCGTGCTGCGGCCCCATCGTCTCCAGGGCGCGCAGCACGATCAGGTCGAGCGTGCCCTGGAGCAGCTCCACGCGCTCGCCGCTTCCACTAGGCATTCCAGTGGTCTCCCCGATGGAATATGCGGCGTGTCCACTGGGATGTCAAGTGGTATTCGCCGGGACACGCGCGCGGGGAGCGCGTGGCCGGGGGCGGAGCCGAGCCGCCAGGCTAGACCGGCAGCTCCCAGCCCTTGCGGTAGGCCGCGCTCTTGATGAACGCGTCCGCCTCGGGCGCGTTGGTCGCCTTCATGTTCTCGCGGTCCCACTTGATCTGCTTCTTCGCCCTCAGCGCCACGCTGCCCAGGTGGATGAACTCGGTGAGCCGCGAC
>DATBIZ010000544.1:0-4034 GCA_036556645.1 Vicinamibacteria bacterium
GTGTTCATGGCGGACCCGCGGGCCTTCCCGCAGGAGGCGGGCCGGCCGCTGCCGCCGCTGCCCGGCACGCGGCGCGAGGTGGCGGCCGGATCGCGGCGGCTCAAGGGCGGCGCCAACCTCGTGCTGACCGGTGCCGAGGCCACGGAGGCCAACGTGCGGCGGCTGGCGGGGGAGGCGGGCCTGCTGCACTTCGCCACCCACGGCGTGGTGCGCGACGAGCGGCCGCTGGAGTCGTTCCTGGCGCTCAACCGCGACGAGAAGGGCGGCGACGACGGCCGGCTCACCGTGCAGGACATCTACGGGCTCGACCTCCAGGCGAGCCTGGTGGTGCTCAGCGCCTGCCGCACCGGCCTCGGCCAGCTCTCGTCGGACGGCATCGTGGGGCTCACGCGCGCGTTCCTCTACGCCGGCGCGCCGTCGGTGGTGGCCACGCTCTGGGACGTGGCGGACGAGCCGACCTACCGGCTCGTGTCGCGGTTCTACGCGGGCCTGGCCGCGGCGCCGGACAAGGCGCGCGCGCTGCGCGCGGCGCAGCTCTCGATGCTCCGCGCACTGCGGGGGGGCGAGGTCAAGGTCGGCGCGGGCACCACGGCGGTGACCCTGCCCGAGCACCCGGCGCTGTGGGCCGGCTTCGTCCTGGTCGGCGAGCCCTGAGGCCGCCCTTCCGGATCAGGCGGTCAGCTCGCCCTCGGGCGGGAAGCCGTGCTGCTTCCGGCCGACCGGGCCCTCGTGCTTCATGGACACCTTGTACAGCTCGAAGCGCCCGTCGGCGGCCGCGTCCGCGCAGCGCTGGCGCAGCGCGCTCATCTCCGCCGCGCTCATCGGGCGGAACCCGCGCGCGATGCGCAGGTCCTGGCGCAGCACCTGGATCGAGTCGATGCCGGTGACGGTGGTGGCCACGGGCAGGCTCATCGCGTAGCGCAGCGCCTCCTCCGCGCTGGCCACCTTCTTGCGGACCAGGTCGGCCTCGCCGCCCATGGACTTCATGCCGATCGGCGCGATGCCGCGCCGGGTCAGCTCCGGCAGCACGTCCCGCTCGAAGCTGCGGAACGTGCCGTCGAGGCAGTTCAGCGGGAGCTGGCAGGCGTCGAAGGGGAAGCCCGTCTTCAGCATCTTGAGGTGGATGGCCGGCGACTTGTGCCCGGTGAAGCCCACGAAGCGCACCTTGCCCTCGCGCTTGGCCTGCTCCAGCGCCTCGAGCACGCCCCCGGGCGCGCCGTGGCGGTCGGGGTCGTTCTCGTAGACGACCTCGTGCACCTGCCACAGGTCGAGGTAGTCGGTCTTCAGCCGCGTGAGCGACTGCTCGAGCTGGCGCATCGCCTCGCGGCGGCCGCGGCCGTGCGTGCAGACCTTGGTCATCAGGAAGACCTGCGCGCGCCGGCCCCCCGCCAGCGCCCGGCCCATGATCGTCTCGCTCTTGCCGTCGTGGTACTCCCAGGCGTTGTCGAGGAACACGATGCCCTCGTCCACCGCCGCCTGCACCACGCGCACCGCCTCGCGCTGGCTCCGCATCGTGCCCAGGTGGTAGCCGCCGAGGCCGATCGCGCACACGTCCACTCCGGTCCTGCCCAGCGGGCGTCGGGGGATCTCAGCAGCGGCGGCGTCGGGCATGTTCCTCCTCCTCCTGGATCAACCGTGGATCAGGTCCAGCACGAACGCGGCGCGCAGCGCGCCGCGCGCGGGCACGAAGTCCCCGGCGATGCCGACGAGCTGGTCGGCGAGGTCGGGACGGCGGGCCAGGCGGCGGGCCACCGCGTTCGCGAGCCCCGGCCAGGCCACCACCCGCTGCAGCAGCCGGTTCAGGCGGAACTTGTCCGCGGTGGCCCTGGCGCGAGACTGCTCGTACTCCCACAGCACGCCGGGCACGGCCGCGTGCTTGAGCGAGCGATGCGCCGCCTCGTCGGCCAGCTCGGCGCTGCGCAGGGCAAGGGTCACGCCTTCGCCGGTGAACGGGTCGTAGAAGCCCGCGGCGTCGCCCACCAGCGCGCCGCCCGCGAACGCGACCCGGCGCGCCTGCAGCGCGAGCGGGCCGATCGCGCGCGGGGGGCCGTCGAGCGTCGCTCTTCGCACGCGTTCGGCCACCCGCGGCCAGCGGCGCGCGATCGCCTCGCGGTAGAAGGCCTCGAGCGCGCCGCCCGCGCCGAGCATCTCCCGGCGGTCGAGCACGAAGGTCACGTTGGCCGCGGTGGCCGACAGGGGAGCGATCCCGCAGTAGCCGCCGCCGCCGACGTGCATCTCGCCGTGCTCGCCCAGCCCTTCCATGCCCTCCCAGTATCCGCGGACCGCGAACTTGCGCAGGCGGTGGTGCTCGCGCAGCAGGCCCAGCGTGCGCGCGACCAGGCTGCGCCGGCCGTCGGCGCCGATCACCAGGCGGGAGCGTACCAGCTCGGGGCCGGAGCCGTTCTCGATCACGACGCCCTCCACGCGCCCGCCCCCGAGCACGAGGCGGCGGGCGGCGGCGCCCGTGCGCACCTCCACCCCCGTCTGGCGCGCGCAGGCGAGCAGCGCCGCGTCGAGATCGTGCCGCCGCAGCGCGAACCCGGCGCGTCCGGCGTAGTCGCCGCGGAAGGTGGTGCCGTCGGGCGACACCACCGCCATGCCGCGCAGCGGCCGGGGCCGCAGCGCGCGCACCGCGCCCGCCGCGCCGAGCAGGTCCAGGAGCCGCCACGCCTCGGGCGACACGCCCTCGCCGCAGACCTTGTCGCGCGGGAAGTGGGCCTCGTCCACGAGCAGTACGTCGTAGCCGCGCCGCCTCAGCAGCAGGGCGGTGGCCGCACCCGCGGGCCCGCCGCCGACCACCACCACGTCGCGCGAGGACGAGGGCCGCATGTCGCTCAGGCGGCCCGCTCCGCGACGGCCAGGAGGCGGTAGGGCCACGTGCGCCACACGCGCACGGGCAGGCCGGCGGCCGAGAACGCCGCGCGCAGCTCGTCCTCGGTGAAGGCGCGGCGGATCGAGGTCAAGCCGTCGTCCACGCTGACCGCGCTGCGGAAGAGGAGCGGGAACGCGACGCGCCCGAACAGGTACGGCACGCGCGCGCGGCGGAGGTCGTTGACGACGAGGGCGCGGCGCGCGAGCGCGTAGAGCGACCGCAGCAGGGCCGGCAGCTCGTCCGCCCCGAAGTGATGGAGGAAGAGCGAAGCGGTGACCACGTCGAAGCTGGCGGGCGGGAAGGGCAGGGCTTGGGCGTCGGCCACCACGGGCCGGACCTCCGCCGGCGCGCCGCGGACGTGCAGCGGCTTCAGGTCCACGCCGACGGCGAGCAGGCGGCGGTCCGCCCGGGCCAGCGCGGCCGGCACGTCGGCCGAGCCGCAGCCGACGTCGAGCAGACGCGGACGCGGCGATCCCCGCAGGTAGGGCCGCACCGCGGCCAGGAAGCGGGCCCGGTTGCCGAGCCAGCGGTTCACGAAGCGCAGGTCGGCCAGGCTGGCGAGCGCCTCCGCCTCCGGCACGCCCTGGTCGAGGCGCTCGGCGTCGGTGGCCCGGTGGGTGAGGTCCAGGCTGGCCACGCGCCCCCGCTACAGGAACTCGAGCAGCGCGAACTCCGCGCCGAAGCCCGGGCCGAAGGCGCCGAGCACCCCGCGCTCGCCGCGCGTGGGCCGCGCGGTGCGCAGGATCTCGTCCAGCACGAAGAGCACGGTCACCGAGCTCATGTTGCCGTGCTCGGCGAGCACCGCCTCGGTCGGCGCGAGGTCCTGCTCGCCCAGGCCGAGGCGCTCGCTCATCACCTCGATGATCTTGCGGCCGCCCGGGTGCAGGATCCAGCGCGACACGCCCTCGCGCGTCAGGCCGCAGTCCTCGAGGAAGCGGGAGACCGCTCCCACCACCTCGCGCCGGACGAAGGGGGCCAGCTCGCGGTCGAGGACGATCTGCAGGCCCGCGTTGCGCAGGTGGAACCCCATCAGGTGGGTGGTGCCCGGGAAGAAGATGCTGCCGGCGCCGGCCACCCGCGCCGCCCCGGAGCGGGCGCGCGGATGCTCCGGCCCGACCAGGACCACGGCCGCGCCGCCGTCGCCGAAGATCGCGGTCGAGAC
>DATBIZ010000545.1:0-4447 GCA_036556645.1 Vicinamibacteria bacterium
GACCCGGACGCCATCCTCGACATCGCGCTCGACGAGATCCTCACCCGGATGGGGCTCGCGTCGGCCTGGATCTTCACCGGCGACGACCGCGAGAAGAAGCTGCGGCTGGCCGCCGCCCGCGGCGTGTCCGAGGCCTGGCTCGACGAGGTGCGCACGGAGGGACTGGGCGAGTGCCTGTGCCCCGAGGTCTTCTGGACCGGCCACCGGATGCAGGCGCGCAACACCACGCAGTGCCCACGCATGCCGGACATCATCGAGGGCCTCGCCGCGCCGGTGGCGCACGCGTGCATCCCGCTCAAGTTCGAAGGGAGCGTGCGCGGCGTGCTGAACGTGGCCGCGCGGCCCGGCGAGCAGTTCACCGAGGAGCAGCTTCGCTTCCTGGAGACGCTCGGCCACCAGATCGGCCTGGCCGTCGAGCGCGGCCGGCATCGCGAGGCGGAGCGCCTGCGCAACCAGGAGGCGCGCGCGCTGGCCGCGGTCAGCAAGGCCATGGGCGGCTCCCTGGAGCCGGCGGCGGTGCTCAAGGCGGTGGGGGACGCCGCGCGCGAGGTGCTCGGCGCCGACCGGGTGATCATCCTGCTGGGCGCGGAGCCCGCGCGGGTGCAGGTCGCCTACCTGGGCGGTCTGCCCCACCCCGAGCTGAAGCCGAACCAGGTGCTCGACCTCGAGGCGATGGAGGCGAAGCTCCAGGTGCGCGCGCTGCGCGAGCGGCGCGCGTACTTCGTGGACGACTGGCGCACCGACGCGCGCGTCAACCAGGCCATCGCCGGCCGCTGGGAGGCCGCCTCGGGCGTGGTGGCCGCGCTGGCCACGCCGCAGCGCACGTCCGGGCTCCTGATCCTGACCTCCACCACCGTGCGCCGCTGGGGCGAGGACGAGATGGCGCTGGCGGAGGCCTTCGCCGCGCAGGCGGCGGTGGCGCTCGACAACGCGCACCTCTTCGAGGAGAGCCGGCGCGCCTACCGCGAGCTGAAGGACGCGCAGCAGCGCATCCTGCAGAGCGAGAAGATGGCCGTGCTCGGCACGTTCGCCTCCGGCCTCGCGCACGAGATCCGCAACCCGCTGAACTCGATCAGCCTCCAGATGTCGCTGCTGGAGCGGCGCATCGCGAAGCTGGAGCCCGCGGCGGGCAAGGCGCTGCGCGAGCTGGCGGACGTGGTGCGCGAGGAGATCCGCCGGCTGGACGGGCTGGTGGGCGACTTCCTGCTCTTCTCCCGCGCGGACCGCATGCAGAACCACCTGGCGAACCTGGAGACGCTCCTCGACGAGGTGCTGCGGCTGCTGGAGCCGGAGGCCTCCGCCGCGGGCGTGGAGCTCGCCCGCCGGCACGCGGGGCCCGCCCTTCCGGAGTTCCGCATGGACGCGGAGAAGGTCAAGCAGGTCGTCATCAACCTGGTACGCAACGCGGTGGAAGCGATGCCGGCCGGCGGCACGGTCACGCTGGAGACGGCGCTCGTGGACGGCCAGGCGCAGCTCGTGGTGCGCGACAACGGGCCGGGGCTGCCGGAGGGGGTGGACGTCTTCCAGCTCTTCGTCACCACCAAGCCCAAGGGGACCGGCCTGGGACTGTCCATCGTGCAGCAGATCGTGCTCCAGCACGGCGGCGAGATCGCCGCCAGCAGCCCGCCCGGCCAGGGGGCGGCGTTCACCATCCGGCTGCCGATCACGGCCGCCGGCGTGCGAGAGGGAGAGCAATCGTGAGCGAGAAAGGCCGTCTGATCGTCATCGACGACGAGGTCAATGCGGCGGCGGCGCTGGAGACGCTGCTGCGCGAGGACGGGTACGAGGTCTCCCGCGCGCACGACGCGAAGTCCGGGCTGGCCCTGCTCGAGACCACCGAGGCGGACGTGGTCCTCACCGACCTCCGCATGCCGGGCATGGACGGGCTCGAGCTGCTGGCCCGCATCAAGGAGATCCGGCCGGAGACCATGGTCATCCTGATGACCGCCTTCGGCACGGTGAAGACCGCGGTGCGGGCGATGAAGATGGGCGCGGAGGACTACCTGGGCAAGCCCATCGACGTCGAGGAGCTGGAGGTGATCCTCCAGAAGGTGCTGGAGAAGAAGCGCCTGCTGGAGGAGACGAAGGTGCTGCGGGAGCGCGTGCAGACCAAGTACCGCTTCGACAACCTGGTGGGCGAGAGCCCCGAGATGCTGGCCGCCTTCAAGACGATCCAGCAGGTGGCGTCCTCCTCGTCGTCGGTGCTGCTGCTGGGGGAGAGCGGCACCGGCAAGGAGCTCTTCGCGCAGGCGCTGCACCAGAACAGCCCGCGGCGCAGCAAGCCCTTCGTGAAGGTGGCCTGCGCGGCGTTGCCGGAGACGCTGCTCGAGAGCGAGTTGTTCGGGCACGAGAAGGGCTCCTTCACCGGCGCCCTCTACACGCGCGCCGGCCGCTTCGAGATGGCGGACGGCGGCACGCTGTTCCTGGACGAGATCGGCGACATCTCGCCCACGGTGCAGGTCAAGCTGCTGCGCTTCCTCGAGGAGCGCGAGTTCGAGCGCGTGGGCGGCAACCGCACCTACAAGGTGGACGTGCGCATCGTGTGCGCCACCCACCGCGACCTCACCAAGAAGCTCCAGGAGGGCACCTTCCGCGAGGACCTGTACTACCGGCTGAACGTGATCGAGATCCACGTCCCGCCCCTGCGGGACCGGCCCGGGGACATCCCCGTGCTCGCGCACCACTTCCTGAAGAAGTACGCCGACCTGAACCGCAAGAGCGTGCGCGGCATCTCCGACGACGCGCTGGCCCTGCTGCTGCGGCACGCGTGGCCGGGCAACGTGCGCGAGCTCGAGAACGCGATCGAGCGCGCGGTGGTGCTGGCGGCGGAGCCCGTGCTCACGCCCGCGCACTTCCCCACCCTGCGGCGGGTGGAGGCGGTGACGACCAACGGGGCCGGCTCGTCGGGCGGCGTGTCCATCCCGGGCAGCACGTTCGCGGAGATCGAGCGCGAGGCCATCCTGCGCACGCTGGAGGCGGTCGGCGGCAGCACGTCGCGGGCGGCGGCGCTGCTGGGCATCAGCGCGCGCAAGATCCAGTACAAGGTGAAGGAGTACCACGACGCGGAATCGCTGACCGCGCGCCGCCCGTAGGGGGGTGCCCTGGCACCCGGATTGCTCAAGGAGGGGGCGGAGCGACGGAAAATGGCCGAGAGCACGCCGGACGCGACCGTGACCCCGGACCCCGCGCAGGACTTGCGCGGGGAGGCGCAGATCCTGACGGACGTGCGCGAGCGCGCGCCCGAACTGCTCGACATCCTCTCCGGCGGGCAGCCGCCGGCGTTCGCGTCCGACAGCCGCGACCGCGTCGTGTTCTGGAACCAGGGCGCCACCGAGCTGTTCGGGAAGCGCTCCGACGAGGTGCTGGGCCGGCGCTGCTACGAGGCGATCGGGGGACGCGACGTGTTCGGCAACCGCTTCTGCTACGCGAACTGCGCGGTGATGGCGAGCGTCCGCGGGGGCGAGGCGGTGTCCGCCTTCGAGCTGCACGTCCCGGCCAACGGCCGCGGCGCGTGCCTCGCGCAGGTGACGATCCTGAAGGTGCCGAGCGTGCGGCCCGACCTCTACACCCTCGTGCACGTGCTGGCGCCGATCGACGCGGAAGGACGCCTGGCACGCGCGCTGGCCGCGGTGGGCGCGGTGCCGGTGTCGGCGGCCCCGTGTGCGCCCTCGCTGGAAGCGCCGGCCACGCCGCCGCTCACCGCCCGCGAGCGGGAGATCCTGCAGTGGGTCGCGGGAGGGCTGCAGAACAAGGAGATCGCGCAGAAGCTCGACCTGAGCCTCGCGACCGTGCGCAACCACGTGCACAACGTGCTCGAGAAGCTCGAGGTCCACTCGAAGCTGGAGGCGGTGTCGCTGGCGTTCCGGCACGGGTGGGTGCGCGGCGGGAACGGACGGCCGGGCGCGTAGGAGGGGACCCATGGGCATCGTCTCCGCGTTCAGCCTCGTGGCCGTGCTCGCGGCGCCGCCGGCGGCGGCGCCTCCGAGCGGCGAGGATCTGTTCAAGACCTACTGCGCGAGCTGCCACGGACAGACGGGCAAGGGGGACGGGGTGATGGCCCCGCACCTGCGCTTCCGCCCCGCGGACCTGACCCTGATCGCCAGGCGCCGCGCCGGCCGCTTCGACACCGACGAGGTTCGCAAGATCGTGGACGGCCGCGAGCCGGTGGCCTCCCACGGCGGCACCGAGATGCCGGTGTGGGGCGACGCCTTCAAGATCCCTTCCGAGCGCTACAGCGAGAAGACGGCCCAGACGCGCATCCGCGCGCTCGTGGATTACCTGAAGTCGATCCAGGCGAAGTAGCCGGCGGCGCAGGGGGGGTTCGGTGGGGAGCGCGAGGCCATCGGAGCCGAAGTTGGCCAGCGGCCCGAGCGATCCCCCCGAGAGGAGCGAGCGGCGCCGCGCGCAGCACGGCGGTGTGCCCGAGCGATCCCCCCGAGATGAAGGA
>DATBIZ010000546.1:0-2587 GCA_036556645.1 Vicinamibacteria bacterium
GCCCGCGGCCGGCCGCGCCGCCGGCACGCCGCTCCGCGCGCTGGCGGCGGCGCTCGCCCTGGGCTGGGTGCTGTCCTGGCCGGTCGTGCTCCCCGCGGTGCACCAGGTGGTGGAGGGCGTGGTCACCGCGCTGGGCGCCTCGGCGCGCTGAGCGGTCCGCTCACGGACCCCTCCCGCACCGCTAGCGCTTCCAGTGGCGGTCGGCGAAGTCCAGGAACTGCCGCCAGTCGTATTCCGTGAGGTCGTGGCCGCCCGCGCGCACGTGGTAGCCGATCGTGCCGTGCACCGGGCGGCCGACCGGCGGCATCTCCTGGGCCGGCAGGCCGTCCGTGCCGAGGAGCCGGTAGACCGGGTCGGCGTGCCGCGCCCCCAGGAACTCGCCCCTGGGGTCCGCCCAGCCGTCCCCTTCCGCGCTGGCCACGTACACCGGCCGCGGCGCGACCAGCGCGATCAGCTCGTGCTGGTCCACGGGCAGCTCGGCCTCGCGGCCGGCGTAGCGGGCGAAGGCGGGCGCGAACCAATGGGGGAAGCGGGTGGTGATGGCCTCGACCGTCTCGCCGAAGACGCGCTTGCTCAGCGCCGCGCCGCCGCAGCCGGACTCGTTCGAGATCACCATGCCGAAGCGCGCGTCCTGCGCGCCGGCCCACAGGGCCGCCTTGCCCAGGCGCGAGTGGCCGATCACGGCCACGCGGCGCGCGTCCACCCCGGGCAGCGTCTCCAGGTAATCGAGCGCGCGGCCGAGGCCCCAGGCCCACGCCCCCACGGCTCCCCAGGCGTCCTCGCCGCGCGCGGCGGGGAACAGCGTGAGCACGCTCTCCGCCGCGCCCTGCGCGTGGTCGGGGAAGAGGTCGCCGTAGTACATGGTGGCGACACCGTAGCCGCGGCCCACGACCAGCTCCAGCGGCCATCGCTTCGCCTCGCCGCCGCGCGCCGCGTCGGTCGCGCGGTGCGCCACCACCCCCGGGTAGGTGGCGGCCACCCAGGTGCGCGCCAGCGCCACCGCGGGGTCGGGGTCCACGGCGTGGTTGCCCTGGAAGTTCAGCCCCAAGAAGACCGGCACCGGGCCGCGCGCGTCGTTGGGAAGGTACACGAGGAGGTCGAGCCGGCGCGCCTGCGCGCCCTCGCCGAACGCGATCTCGACCTCGCGCCGCGTCGCGCGCCCGCGCAGCGCGCTGCGGTCGGTCGCGCGGACCGTGTAGCGGGGGCGCGGCACCGCGGCCGGCGTGCGCCCGTAGACGTGCGACTCGAACAGGCGCAGCAGCTCGGGACGGCGCTCGCCGGTCCACTCGCGCGCGTGCGCGACCCTGCGCCCGTCCGCGCGCAGCAGGGGATCGGGGAGCGTGTAGGGCGGCACCTTCGATTCGTCCTCGATCGGCGGGGGCGGGGCGGCGAGCGCGAGCGACACGAGCACGGCGACGATCATGGTCCCTCCGCGCGCACTATAGACTAGCCGCGCGGAGGAGGAGCCCTGGTGGAGGCGCGGCGTCTGGCCGAGGCCCTGCGCGCGCAGGGGGCCACGCACGTGGTGACGCTGCCGGACAACGCGTCGGCCGCGCTGCTGCGGCTGCTGGAGGCCGGCCCGGCGCCCCGCGTGGTGCCGGTGACGCGCGAGGGCGAGGCGTTCGCGGTCGCGGCCGGGCTCTGGGCGGGCGGGGCGCGGCCGGTGGTGGTGATCCAGAACACCGGCCTGCTCGAGAGCGGCGACGCGCTGCGCGGCACGGCCATGCGCATGCGCGTCCCGCTCGTCTGCCTCGTCACCTGCCGCGGCTACGCGACGCTGCCGGCCGCCGGCGCTGCGCCGCCCGGCGGCGAGCTGCTGAGCCGCCCGGACGTGGACTCGGTGGCCGTCCTCACCGAGCCGACGCTGAGGGCCTGGGGCGTGCCCTACTCGTTCGCGCGCGAGGACGGCGACCTCGAGCGGGTCGGGGAGGCCTTCGCCGACGCCGCGCGCCTGCAGCAGCCGGTCGCGCTGCTGTTGACCGGGGAGACCGCGTGACGCGCGACGAGCTGCTGGCGCCGCTGGCGCGCGCCCGCGGCGACCAGGTGGTGGTGACGACGATGGCCATGGTCCGCCCGTGGGCGCGCCACTCGGACCACCCGCTCGACTTCGCCTCCGCGGACAGCGCGATGGGCCACGCCGCGGACTTCGCGCTGGGCCTCGCCCTGGCGCGGCCGGAGCGCCAGGTGATCTGCCTCAACGGGGACGGCTCGATGCTGATGACGCTGGGCACGCTGGCCACCGCGGTCGAGGCCGGCGCGCGAAACCTGGTGCTCTTCGTGGCGCAGAACGGCACCTACGAGGTGACCGGCCACCAGCGCGTGCCGGGCGGCGGCGCGGTGGACTTCGCGGCGATGGCCGCCGCCGCCGGCTTCGCGCACGCCGCCCGCTTCCGCGACGCGGCGCCCTACGCGGCCGCCCTGCCCTCGCTGCTCGCGCGGGAGGGACCGGTGTGCATCGTGGCCGAGGTGGAGCGAGGAGCCGAGAAGCCGCTCGCGCGCGGGCCCGGGCAGAAGGAGCGCTACCTGCGCGCGTCGCTGGCCGATGCGGTGCGCGAGCTGCGGCGCGTGCTGGAAGAGCGGCCCTAGC
>DATBIZ010000547.1:0-5444 GCA_036556645.1 Vicinamibacteria bacterium
GGCCGCGCGCGCGGAGAGCCCCGTCGCCCTGCACTCGGCCGGCTTGCCGGTGGCGGGCACCGTCGCCGCCGCCGACGAGCGCGCGTTCCCGTTCGCGCGAAGCGTGCGGCTGCCCGCGCGCGCGCCGCCCGCCTGAGCCCGCCCGCTCCTCCTCGACCCTCGCAGGGACCGGTTTCTGGCGGCCACTGGCCGCCGTGGAGTACGCCATGCACCGGAGAGGCTTCTTCCATCGGGACGTCGTGCTGTTCTGGGTGTCGTTCGTGTCGTGGTGCTCGGCGGGCGTGGCCCACGCGCAGACGCCGACCGGCGAAGCCGCCCGCGCCGGAGAGGTCGCCGCCGTGCGCACGGAGCTCGAGCGGCTCCGCGCGGAGCATGCGGAACGGATCGCCATCCTGGAGGCTCGCCTGCGCGCGCTCGAAGCCGAGGCCACCCCCGCGCCGCGGCCCGCGCCTTCGCCCGAGCCCTCGCCCGAGCCCTCCCTCCCGCCGGCGGTTCCGGTCGCGGCGGCCGAGACGCCGCCGGGGGCGGCCGGCGCCGGCGGGCCGGCCGGACCGCTGCCGGTGTACGGCGGCGGGTCCAAGGTCTTCAACCCGGACATCGCGGTGGTCGGGAACTTCCTGGGCGCGATCGGCCGGAACGACGTCGAGCCCGCGCCCTCGGTGCGGCTGAACGAAGCCGAGGCCTCGTTCCAGGCCATCGTGGACCCCTACGCGCGCGCCGACTTCTTCGTGGCCTTCGGCGAGGAGGGCGCGGAGGTCGAGGAGGGGTTCGTCACGTTCCCGGCGCTGCCCGGCGGGCTCCTGATGAAGGTCGGCAAGTTCAAGGGCTCCTTCGGCAAGGTCAACACCCAGCATCCGCACGCGTGGTCCTGGACCGATCGCCCGCTGGTCAGCCGCAACCTGCTGGGCGGCGAGGAAGGCTTCGCCGATGCGGGGATCTCGGTCTCGCGCCTGGTGCCGAACCCCTGGGTGTTCCTCGAGGCGACCGCCGAGGTCTTCCGCGGCGAGTCCGAGGGGCTCTTCGCGGCGCCGGAGCGAAGCGACCTCGCCTACCTGGGCCGGCTCCGCGGCTACCAAGACCTCGGCGAGTCCCTGAACCTGGAGGTCGGGGGGTCGTTCCTGCGCGGACATGACGAAGCCGGGCCGGGGGCCACCCGGCGCGTGTTCGGGCTCGACGCGACCCTGCGCTGGCGCCCGTTGCGGCGCGCGATCTACCGGCGCTTCCTGGCCCGCACCGAGCTGATGTGGAGCCGTCGCGACCTGGACGCCGCGCCCGCGGGCGCGTTCGGCTTCTACCTCTCGGGCGACTACCAGTTCGCCCGCCGGTGGTACCTGGGCGGCCGGTTCGACCGTTCGGAGCGCGCCGACGACCCCCGCCTGCGCGACCGCGCCGGCTCGCTGGTGCTCACCTTCTGGCCGAGCGAGTTCAGCCAGGTCCGCGCCCAGGCGCGCCGCACCCGCTACGGCGAGGGCCACACGGCCCACGAGCTGCTGTTCCAGTTCCTGTTCTCGATCGGCGCGCACGGCGCGCACGTGTTCTGACGAGGAGACGCCCCATGAAGATGCACGCACTCCTGGCCGCGGCGCTGCTGGCCGCCACCACCGCCGACGCCGCCTCGCCGCTGAACGTGGTCGCCACCACGGAGGACCTCGCCGTGATCGTCCGCGAGGTGGGAGGCGACCGCGTGAAGGTGGAAGCGCTCGCGCGCGGGTATCAGGACCCCCACTTCGTGGAGGCGAAGCCGAGCTTCGTCCTGCGGCTGAACAGAGCCGACCTGCTGGTCGCGGTGGGCCGCGAGCTGGAGATCGGCTGGCTGCCGCCCCTGGTCACGCAGAGCCGGAACGCCAGGATCCAGCCCGGAGCGCGCGGCTACCTCGACGCGTCCGCCACCGCGCGCATCCTGGAGATCCCCACCGGCCAGATCACGCGCGCGATGGGCGACGTACACCCGGCGGGCAACCCGCACTACTGGCTGGACCCGGAGAACGGGCGGCGCATCGCGCGGCTCGTCCAGCAGAAGCTCGCCGAGCTGCGTCCCGAGGACGCGGCCTACTTCGCGCAGCGGGCGGCGGACTTCGACGGCCGGCTCGCCGCGGCGGAGAAGCGCTGGACGGCGCTGATGGCGCCCTACAAGGGCCTGAAGGTGGTCACCTACCACCGGTCCTGGCCCAACTTCGCCGACCGTTTCGGCCTGAACGTGATCGGGTACGTCGAGCCGCGGCCGGGCATCCCGCCCTCGCCGTCGCACACGATCGGGCTGATCCGGGAGATGAAGGCGCAGGGCGTGAAGCTGATCCTGGTGGAGCCCTACTTCGACACGAAGACGCCGGAGTCCGTGGCCCGGGAGACCGGCGGCAGGCTCGTGGTGCTGCTGCCGTCGGTGGGCGGGGAGAAGGGCGTAGACGACTACATCGAGCTGTTCGACTACAACCTGGAGAGGCTGGTCGCGGCGATCAAGCAGGCGGGCGCCCGATGATCGACGCGACCGTCCTCCAGTTCCTGGCCGCGCCGTTCGCGGCCAGCCTGATCCTCACCGGCATCCACGCCTACCTCGGCGTGCACGTGGTGGAGCGCGGGGTCATCTTCGTGGACCTCTCGCTGGCCCAGATCGCCGCGCTGGGGGGCACGATCGCCCTCCTGCTGCCCTTCGCGGGGCACGACCCGCACGGGCCCTGGGTGTACTGGATCAGCCTGGCCTTCACGCTGGTGGGCGCGGCGATCTTCGCCGCGTTCCGCGGCGGGCACGCGCGCATCCCGCAGGAGGCGATCATCGGCATCTCGTACGCGGTCGCCTCCGCGGCCTCGATCCTGGCCATGAGCCGCTCGACCTCCGAGGGCGAGCACCTCAAGCACATGCTCGTCGGCAACATCCTGGCCGTCTCCTGGGACGAGGTGCTGAGGACGGCCGCCCTCTACGGCGTGGTCGGTCTCTTCCACTACGTCTGCCGGCACAAGTTCCTCGCCCTCTCGCTCGACCCGCGCGGGGCGGAGGCCTCGGGCCTGCCCGTCCGCCGGTGGGACTTCCTCTTCTACGCGTCGTTCGGGTTCGTGGTCACGTCGTCGGTCTCGATGGCCGGCGTGCTGCTCGTCTTCTGCTACCTGATCGTGCCGTCGGTGGCGGCGATGCTCTACGCCGACCGCATCGGCCCGCGCCTGGCGATCGGCTGGAGCATGGGCACGGTGGTGTCGGGCCTCGGCATGTACTTCTCGGTGGCGCTGGACCTCCCGACCGGCGCCACGATGGTGTGCACCTTCGGCCTGGTGCTGGTCGCCATGGCCGCGCTGCGTCCGCTGCGGCGGCGGCGAGACGGGGCGGGCGCCGCGGTCACGGCCGGCGCCCGCTAGGCGCACCGCCCGCGGGGCTTCAGCCGACGAGGCGCGCCACCTCCTCCGCGATCGCGAGCGAGGAGGTGAGGCCGGGCGAGTCGATGCCGACCAGGTTCACCAGCCCGGGCAGGCCGCGCGCGGACTCCTCGGCGATCACGAAATCGCGGAAGGCCTGGCCGGGACCCTGCAGCTTCGCGCGGATGCCGCTCATGTCCGGCTCGAGGTCCTCGTCCGCGATCGCGGGCACCAGCCGGCGCGCCGCCTCCCCGAAGCGCGGCCGCGCCGACTCCGGGACCGCGTAGTCGGTGTGATGGTCCGGCAGGTACTCGACGTCCGGGCCGAAGCGCAGCCGGCCCTCCAGCCCGACCACCGCGTGCAGGCCGAGGCTGACGTGGCCGGGCACGGGATAGACGAGCCGCGAGACCAGCCGCGCCTTCGCGGGCGCCACCGAGAAGTAGCTGCCCTTGCAGTAGTGCAGCCGGTAGCCGGCCGCCTCCACGTCGATGCCGGCCATGGCGGCCACCGTGTCGCTGCCCAGGCCGGCCGCGTTGACGACCCGCTCCGACGTGAACGACTCGTCCTGGCCGCCGCTGCGGACCGTGAGCCGGTAGCCGTCGCCGGTGCGCTCGATCCCGACCAGCTCGGACCGCGGCTGCACCACCGCGCCGTGCTCGCGCGCCTCCGTCAGCAGCGAGTCCATCAGCGCGTGCGCGTTCACGATCCCGGTGCTGGGGGAGAGCAGCGCGCCCACGCTGCGCACGTGCGGCTCGAGCGCCTTCACCTGCTCGGGGCCGAGCCGCTCCATCTCCACGTCGTTCGCGCGTCCGCGGGCGAGCAGCGCTTCGAGGGCGGGCAGCTCGTCGTCGGACGCGGCGGTGATGATCTTGGTGACCCGCGCGTGCGGGATGCCCTTGCGCGCGCAGCGCTCGTACAGCCGCCGCTTGCCGTCCACGCACAGCCGCGCCTTCAGCGAGCCGGTCGGGTAGTACATGCCGGCGTGGATCACCTCGCTGTTCCGGCTGCTCTGCTCCTGCCCCGGCCGGTCGCGCCGTTCCAGCAGGATCAGGTCCGGGTGAGCGGGCGCCAGCCGCGCCGCGACGGCGAGTCCCACCACGCCGGCGCCGACGACCGTGACCCCCACGTCTGCCATGCCGCGGATCGTAGCCGGAGCACCGCAGCCGCGCTAACGGAGTCGCCCGCGCTGCGACGTCCACCGGCCTTCGTATTCGCAGCGCGGGTCGCCGCGGTGCACGCAGCGCGTCTGCCGGCAGGTCATCCCGGCCGCGCCCAGCGCCTCGCCCAGCCCTTCGAGCCAGCCCTCCACCAGCCGGCAGTGGGCGGCGTCGATCTCGGGGAACTCCTCGATGCGGGCGAGGAAGCCCAGCGGCGCGGGCGCCTCGAGCACCATGCGGCCGCGGTCGCAGTACTGCGCCCAGAACACCTGGCCGCGCTTGAGCAGGAACTCGACCGAGGCCATCGCGCTGATGATCCGGAAGGTGGCGCCGAGGTCGCGCGCGGCGCTGTCCCGCCCCAGGCGCCGGCAGAGCGTGAAGTCGCCGGGCGTGCCGTGCAGGCGCTCGATCGTGAGCGCCAGCGCCGCGAAGTCGGCATACGGATACCAGGCCGACGAGATCACCGGCTTGGCGAAGCTGGCCTTCGCGGCGGCCGGCAGCGCCGCGATCACGGCCGGGATGGACCAGCCGTTGTCCTTGACGGAGCGCAGCAGCCCCCGCAGCGCGAAGCCCTTCACGGAAGCGGTGGCGGCCATGCGCGCCCACGGTAAACGCGCGGGCGCCGCGTCGCAAGCGCGCGGCGGGCGCCGGGGTATGCTGCGCCCGATGGGCGGCGCGGCGTACGCGGGCAAGGTGGTCGTGGTCACGGGCGCGTCCACCGGCATCGGGCGCGAGCTCTCGCTGCAGCTCGCGGGGCAGGGGCCGCGGCTGGTGCTCGCCGCGCGCGACGAGGCGCGCCTACAGCAGGTGGCGGAGGAGTGCCGGGTGCGCGGCGCGGAGGCGCTGGTCGCGCCCACCGACGTATCGGTGCCGGACCAGTGCCGCACGCTCGTGGAGCGCGCGGTCGCCCGCTTCGAGGGCATCGACGTGCTGGTGAACAACGCG
>DATBIZ010000548.1:0-1974 GCA_036556645.1 Vicinamibacteria bacterium
CCGTGCCCGCTGCTCAAGCGCATGGTCGCGGCCGGCTGGCTGGGGCGGAAGACGGGGCGCGGCTTCTTCACGTACGCTTAGCGGCATCTCGCCCGCGCGGAGGTGCTCGTGAGGCTGGTCGCCCTTCTGGCTGTCCTGGCCGGTGCGGGTCTCTCCACGCCGAAGGTGCCGCCGGCGCGTCCCGACGCGGCGCGGCCGCTGCCGCTCTCCGCGGTGCGCCTGACCGGCGGCCCGTTGAAGCGGGCGCAGGACCTGGACGCCGAGTACCTGCTCGCGCTGCAGCCGGACCGCATGCTCGCCTTCTACCGCGAGCGCGCGGGGCTCGCGCCGAAGGCGGAGCCTTACGCCGGGTGGGACGGCGGCGGCCGCAACCTGACCGGCCACATCGCCGGCCACTACCTCTCGGCGGTGAGCCTGATGTGGTCCGCCACCGGCGACGCGCGCTTCAAGGAGCGCGCGGACCACGTCGTCCGCGAGCTGAAGGACGTGCAGGACGCGCACGGCGACGGCTTCCTGATGGCGCAGGAAGGTGCGCGCGAGTGCTTCGACCGGATCGCGAAGGGCGACATCCGCTCCGCGCCGTTCGACCTCAACGGCCTCTGGGTGCCCTGGTACGTGCTCCACAAGACGATGGCCGGGCTGCGCGACGCGTACCGGCACGCCGGCAACCCGGTCGCGCTCGAGGTCGCGGTGAAGGCGGGGGCCTGGGTCGGGGGCGTGCTCGCGCGGCTCGACGACGCGCAGGTCCAGAAGATGCTCGGCACCGAGATCGGCGGGATGCCCGAGGTGCTGGCCGACCTCTACGCGGACACCGGCGATGCGCGCTGGCTCGCGCTCTCCCGCCGCTTCGACCATCGCGCGGTGCTCGACCCGCTGCTGCGCGGCGAGGACCGGCTCGCCGGCCTGCACGGGAACACGAACATCCCGAAGCTGGTGGCGGCGGCGGCGCGCTTCGGCTACGCCGGCGAGCAGAGCGACCTGCGCGCGGCCGAGTTCTTCTGGGACCGCGTGGTGGGCCACCACACGTTCGCCACCGGCGGCCACAGCAAGGACGAGCACTTCCGCGAGCCCGACCGCTACGGCGAGATCGTGGACGGCCGCACCGCGGAGTCGTGCAACGTCTACAACATGCTGAAGCTGACGCGGCGGCTGTTCGCGCTGCGCCCGCGCATCGAGTACGCGGAGTTCCAGGAGCGGGCGCTGTTCAACCACGTGCTCGGCTCGATCGACCCCACGGACGGCGCGACCTGCTACATGGTGCCGGTGGGCCGCGGCGTGACGCGCGAGTACGCGGACATGCACCAGAGCTTCACCTGCTGCGTGGGCACGGGCATGGAGAACCACGCCCTGCACGGGCTGGGCCTCTACCACGAGTCGCCGGACCGGCTGTGGGTGAACCTCTACGTGCCCTCACGGGCCGAGTGGGCCGCGGCCGGCGCGCGGATCACGCTCGACACCGACTTCCCCGAGGGCGAGAAGGCCGCCCTGGCGCTCTCGCTCGGCGCTCCGCGGCGCTTCACGCTGGCGCTGCGGCGCCCGGCGTGGGCCGGCGACGGGTTCGCGGTGTCCGTGAACGGAGAGCCGGTGGCGGGGCTGCCCGCGCCGCCGGCCTACGTCGAGCTCGACCGCACCTGGAAGGATGGCGACCGGGTCGCGGTCGCGTTGCCCAAAGCGCTGCGCCTCGAGCCGGCCCCGGACAACCCGCGGCGCGTCGCGATCTTGTGGGGACCGCTCGTGCTGGCCGGCAACCTCGGCCTGGAGCCCGAGCTGGGCGAGGAGCGCCGCGGCCTGCTGCCCCAACCGCCGCCGCTGATCACCGCGGAGCGGCCCGTGGCCGAGTGGGTCAAGCCGATCCCCGGCCGTCCCGGCGAATTCCGGACCGAAGGCGCCCTGGAGGGCCGCGAGCTGCCGCTGGTGCCCTTCTATCGGCTCCATCGCCGCGTGTACGCCGCGTACTTCGACCTCTTCACGCCG
>DATBIZ010000549.1:0-3799 GCA_036556645.1 Vicinamibacteria bacterium
GGGCCGGCGATGCAGCCGCCGTAGGCCCACTTGAGCGTGGGCGCCGCCACCTGCGCCTGCGCCGCGACCGGCCAGCACACGGCCGCGAGCAGCGCAACCATCGCCGTGGAGACGGTCGCGTTGCGCACGGAACGAAGGTAGCGCGGACGCCGGGAGCCCTCAGTGAGAGCACTCACCGTGTCCTGGCGGCCAAAGGGCTGAAGGACTTACACGGATCCCTCGGCGGCGCCCGCGGGCGCCCTTGACCATCCCCGTCGGGTCGTTGTACCGTCGGGCGCTTCACAACAGTCCCCTCCTCCCTCTGATCAGCCGGCGGTCGCACGCCAGCCGCCTGCCCGTCTGATCTTCCGGCCCAACTGCGCTGGCGGAGGAGCATCCAAATGAGCGAGCGGCACGTTCTCGTGTACGCGGCGCTGGCAGTGGTGGTGGTCGTGAGCGGCCCGGTGCGGGGGCATGGGCAGTCCTTCCTGGGCGACACGGGGGCGGACCTGGTCTACACGCCGGTCGCCCCGTGCCGCATCGTGGACACCCGCGTGGCCGGAGGTCCGATCGCGGCGAACACCCAGCGCAGCTTCCAGGTCACGGGCAGCACCGGCTTCGACGCCCAGGGCGGGAACCTGGCCGGTTGCGCGATCCCCTCGGGCGCCACCGCGGTGATGGCGAACCTCGTGGCGGTGTCCCCCGCGGGTGCGGGCAACCTGCGCGCCTGGCCCTTCGGACAGGCGGTGCCCTTCGCGGCGGTGATCAACTACGCGGCGGTGCCCGGCCTGGCCATCGCGAACGGGCTGACCCTGCCGATCTGCGACCCCTCGGTGAGCGTGTGCAGCCTCGACCTGACCGTGCAGGCGGACGTGAGCGCGACGCACCTGGTGGTGGACGTGTACGGCTTCCTGCAGCGCGTGGCGCCCCTGTCGGTGACCACCGACCTGCTCGACGACGGCGCGGTCACGGCGGCCAAGCTCGACGGCGACTCCGTGGACGAGACGAAGATCGTGGACGGCTCGGTGGGCGCGGCGGAGGTGGATGCCGCCGAGGTGCAACGCCGCGTCACCGGCGCTTGCGCGCCGGGCAGCTCCGTCCGCGTGATCAACGCGGACGGAACCGTGGGCTGCGAGAGCGACGACGCGGGCGGCGGGATCACGTCCCTGACCGCGGGCACCGGCCTGACCGGCGGCACCATCACCACGACCGGCACCATCGCCGTGGACTTCGCGGGCCCGGGCAGCGCGAACACGGCGGCTCGCAGCGACCACACGCACACCGCGCCGGTGGTTACGCACACCCGGACCATCGCCGCCAACACGTGCGGGCTGAACCGGGCGGCCTCCCCGGTCACCGACACCGGAAGCTGCTTCGGAGCCGGCATGTTGCGCACCGCAGGCGACACGGAGTTCCCCTGCATGGTCCACGCCCGAACGTCCCGGGACACGTACCTCTGCAAGCTGGACCTTCCCGCGGACGCGCAGATCACGAGCGTCACCGCGCACGCCTACGACGTCGCGAACGACGGCTATGTGGAGGCGCTCCTGTGGCGCGTGGACGCCACCACCCTGGTCGGCCACGACCTCTTCACGGACTTCGCCGGCACCTGGCAGTCCAGCGGGACGGCGTTCAGCGGGGGCCAGACGAGCTTTCCCCTGTTCAGCGCGGCCACGCCGCACACGGTGTCAGGGAGCCATCAATACGTGATCGGATTCGCCTTGCGATCGCCGACCGGCCAGGCGCTCTTCGCCGAGGGCTTCCGCGTGACCTACACGACGCCGTAGCCTCCGACGGCGCGGCCCACCTCGGGGGGTGGGCCGCGTCGCCGGCCGCGGGCGTCAGTGGATCTCGGGCTCCGGCACCGGCTCCGTGCCGCGCAGGAAGTCGAAGTCGCAGCCCTGGTCCGCCTGCGTCACGTGGCGCGCGTAGAGCGCGCCGAAGCCGCGCGGATAGACGACCTCGCGCGGCTTCCAGGCCGCGCGACGCCGCGCCAGCTCGTCCTCCCCGACCTGCAGCGTCAGCCGGCGGGCGGGGACGTCCAGCTCGATCACGTCGCCGTCGCGCACGAAGGCCAGCGGACCGCCCACGAACGACTCGGGCGCCACGTGCAGCACGCACGCCCCGTAGGCGGTGCCGCTCATGCGCGCGTCCGAGACGCGCACCATGTCGCGCACGCCCTGGGCCAGGATCTTCTTCGGCAGGGGCAACATCCCCCACTCCGGCATGCCGGGCGCGCCGAGCGGCCCCGCGTCCTGCAGGACCAGCACGGAGTCGGGGGTCACCGGCAGCGCCGGGTCGTCGAGCCGCCGGTCGAGGTCGTTGTAGTCGCGGAACACGACCGCGCGTCCGGCGTGCCGCAGCAGGCGCGGCTCCATCGCCGTGTGCTTGATGACCGCTCCGCTCGGCGCCAGGTTGCCGCGCAGCACCGCCACCCCGCCTTCCGGCCCCAGCGGCTTCTCGCGCGCGGCGATCACGCCGTCGTCGTAGCACTCGGCGCCCGCCACGTTTTCGCCGATCGTCCGGCCGTTCACGGTGGGCGCGTCCACGTGGAGCAGGTCGCGCAGGCGCGCCATCAGCGGGCGGAGCCCGCCCGCGTAGTAGAAGTCCTCCATCAGGTACCGGCCGGACGGCCGGATGTTGGCCAGGAACGGCGTGCGGCGCGACAGCGCGTCGAAGCGGTCGAGGTCGAGAGACGCCCCCGCGCGGCCGGCCATCGCGATCAGGTGCACGATCGCGTTGGTGGAGCCGCCGAGCGCCATGGTCACGGTGACGGCGTTCTCGAACGCCTCGGTGGTCAACACGTCGCGCGGCCGCACGTCCTCCCACACCATCTCCACGATCCGGCGCCCCGCGGCGGTGGCCATCCGGGAGTGGCCCGAGTCCGCGGCCGGGATCGAGGACGCGCCGGGGAGCATCAGCCCCAGCGCCTCCGCGGCGGCCGCCATGGTGGAGGCGGTGCCCATGGTCATGCAGGTGCCGAACGAGCGGGCGATGCCGTCCTCCATCTCGTTCCAGGCGCAGTCGTCGATGGTGCCGGCGCGCTTCTCGGCCCAGTACTTCCACACGTCGGTGCCGCTGCCGAGCACCTGGCCGCGCCAGTGGCCGCGGAGCATCGGCCCGGCCGACACGAAGATCGCCGGCAGGTTCATGCTGGTCGCGCCCATGATCAGCGCGGGCACCGTCTTGTCGCAGCCGCCCAGCAGCACCACCCCGTCCACCGGGTTCGCGCGCAGGATCTCCTCGGTCTCCATGGCCAGGAGGTTCCGGTAGAGCATGGTGGTCGGCTTCATGTACGTCTCGCCGAGCGAGAGCACCGGCATCTCCAGCGGGAAGCCACCCGCCTGCCACACGCCGCGCTTGACCTCCTCGGCGCGCAGGCGGAAGTGCGCGTGGCAGGAGTTGGCGTCGCTCCAGGTGTTCAGGATCGCGATCACCGGCTTGCCCAGGAAGTCGTCGGCGGCGAAGCCGACCTGCTTCGTGCGCGAGCGGTGGGCGAACGCGCGCAGGTCGGCGCGGCCGAACCACCGCTGGCTGCGCAGGTCGGCGAGGCTCCGGCGGGGCCTGGAGGTCATGGCCGGGGATTGTATCGCCGGCGCGCCTCACTTCCCTTCGGGGATCAGATGTAGCCGAAGTTGCGCAGCGTGACCAGGACGCCCAGGCCGAAGAAGAAGATGCCCGAGAACACGAGCGCGATGCGGATCCCCCACCCCGGGCGGATCTCCCTGGGCAGGAGGATCACGTTCACGGCCAGCACGTGCCAGCAGCTGAACCCGAGCGCGAAGTTGTAGATCGTGGTCGCCCACAGGAGCAGGGTTCC
>DATBIZ010000550.1:0-7784 GCA_036556645.1 Vicinamibacteria bacterium
CGACCCGCTGCCCGAGCGCCAGCGGGTGACCGCCGCCGCCAACGATCTCGCCGCGGACCCGCCGCCGTTCCTGAAGGTCGAGCGCCGCGCCGCCGTCGAGTCGGTCGCGCTCAAGTGCGGGCGCCTCGGGGTGTCGCTCGGCGGCGGCCGCGCCGGCTGGTTCGACGCGGTGGTCGGCCTCACCGGCTACCGTCCCGACGTGTCTCTCTCGAGCGAGTTGGCGGTCGAGGTCTCGCCCGTCACCGAGGGCGCGGCGCGCCTCGCGCGCGCCCTCGCGAGCGTGACCGACTGCCTCTCCGTGCCGGCCGTCGCCCCGGCCGACCTCGAATCCGGGGAGCCGCGCTTCCACCTCGCCGGCGCCAAGAGCTACGGCCGCCTGCCCACGTTCCTGCTCCGCACCGGCCTGCAGCAGCTCGAGACCATCCTCGACGGGCTGACGGAGCGCCGATGAGCCTGCCCGCCGTCCCCCTCCCGCGCTATCCGTCCTCGCCGCTGGTGGCGCTCGACACGCTCTGGCTCCAGGTCGCGGGCACGCTGTGCAACATCGAGTGCCGCCACTGCTTCATCTCCTCCTCCCCCAACAACCGCGCGCACGAGATGATGACGCTGGCGCAGGTGCAGCGCTGGCTCGACGAGGCGAAGGGCCTCGGCGTACGCGAGTACTACTTCACCGGCGGCGAGCCGTTCCTCAACCGCGAGCTGCCCGACATGCTCGCGCTGACGCTGGCCCAGGGCCCGGCCACCGTCCTCACGAACGGCCTGCTGATCACGGAGGCGGCCGCGCGGCGGCTGCGCGAGCTGGCCGAGGGCACCGAATACAGCCTCGACATCCGCGTGTCCATCGACGGCTGGGACGCGGCCACGAACGACCCGATCCGGGGCGAGGGCACGTTCGACCGGATCATGGCCGGCGTCGCCCGGCTCGCGGCCGCCGGCATCAACCCGGTGCTGACCGTCACCGAGGCCTGCGAGGGCGCGGCCAGCACCGCCGGGCGCGCGCGCTTCCTGGAGTTCCTCCGCGGCGCCGGCCTGCGCCAGCCGCGGCTGAAGGTGATGCCGCTCCTGCGCCTGGGCGCGGAGGAGACGCGCACCCGCGCCTACCAGGCCTGGGAGTCGCTGGCCGGCCGCACCCTCACCCCCGCCGAGGCCGAGGCGCTGCAGTGCTCGTCCTCGCGGATGGTGACCGCGCGCGGCGTCTACGTCTGCCCCATCCTCATCGAGTCCCCCGCCGCGCGCATGGCCTCGTCGCTCGCCGGCGCGCTGCGGCCGTTCGAGCTGAGCTTCCGCGCCTGCTACACCTGCCACGAGCAGGGCCTCTCGTGCCGGACGTGACGCGCACGGCCGAGCTGGGGACCTTCCGCCGCGTCGCGCTGCTGGGCGGCATCTACTCGAACTACCTCGCGCTCGGGGAGGCGCTGCGGATCGCGCGCGAGCGCGGCGCCGAGGAGGTGGTGGCGCTCGGCGACTTCGGCGCCTTCGGCCCGCACCCGGACCGCACGGTCGAGATCCTCCGCGAGGCGCGGATCCCGGCGATCCAGGGCAACTACGAGGAGTCGCTCGCGGGCGGCGCGGACGACTGCCACTGCGGGTACACCGACCCGCGCGACAACCTCTACGCGCAGGCCTCGTACGATTACACCCGCCTCAACACCGCGCGCGAGCACAAGGAGTGGATGGGCACGCTCCCCGCGCAGGCCCGGCTCGGCGTCGGCGCGAAGCGCGTGCTGCTCTGCCACGGCTCGCCGCGCAAGATCAACGAGTTCCTCTGGGCGAGCACGACGCCGGCGCCGTTCATCCACAAGCTGCTCCGCGACCACGATGCCGACCTGATCGCCTGCACGCACACCGGCCTGCACTGGTGCCGGTTCGTGGCGCCGGGCCGGGGCGTGGTGAACGTCGGCGCCCTCGGCCGGCCGGCCAACGACGGCCGCCCGAACGTCTGGCTCACCGTGCTCGAGGCCGACGGCGACGCGGTCCGCGCCGAGTTCGTGCCAGTGCCCTACGACCACGAGCGGCTCGCGCGCGAGATGGAGTCGGAACGGCTGCCCGCCGAGTTCGTGGAGACCGTGCGCACGGGGTGGTGGACGACGTGCCTGGAGATCCTCCCCGCGCGCGAGCGAGCAATGGGCCGGCATTGAGCGTCCGGCGCGTCGCCATCCTCGCCGTCGCCCTGGCGGCGGTGGCCTTCACCCTGCTCCCGATCTGCAACGCGCTCTTCGACTGTGGCTGCACCTGGCCGATGTGGGGCGCCGCCGACCACTGCAACATCCACCAGCCGGGGCCGCCGGACTGCCCGCTGTGCACGAACTGGGCGCTCGGCGCGCTCGCGGCCGGCACGCTGTTCGTGGCCTACGCCGGCGGTCTCGCCGTCCTGCTGGCAATCGTCGCGCCTCGGCGCTGACGCGGCCGCGCTACTGATGCCGTAGCGCGGTCAGCGGGTTGGTGCGCGCGGCGCGCCGGGCGGGGATCACGCTCGCCAGCCCCACGCCCGCCAGCACGATCGCCAGCGCCCGCGCGAACGAGACCGCGTCGGTCGCGCTCGTCCCGTAGAGGACGCCGCGCAGGAGCTGGCCCACGGCCAGCGCGCCGATCACGCCCAGGGCGGCGCCGGCCGCGCCCAGGCGCAGGCCCCGTCCCAGATAGTGGCGGATCACGGACCGCCCGGTGGCGCCGAGGGCCATGCGGATCCCGATCTCGTGCGTGCCCTGCCGCACGACGTACGACACGAGCCCGTAGGTGCCCAGCGCGGCCAGCGCCATCCCGGCCACGCCGAAGACGAACAGCATCACCGCCATCAGGTCCAGGAGGATCAGCCCCCCGCGCGTGGTCTGGAGCATCGGCTTCGCGTAGAGGATGGGCAGCTCGGCGTCCGCCGCCGCGACCGCCCCCCGCGCCTGTTCCACCAGCGCCGGCACCGGCCCCGCGCCGCGCGTGTGCAGGACCATGCTGGACCGATAGGACTGCAGGAAGGGCAGGTAGAAGTAGCCCCGCGGCGGCTCGTCGATGCGCGAGTACTTCAGGTCCGCGGCCACGCCGACCACCGTCCGCCAGCGCGAGCCGACGCGCACGCGCTTGCCGACCGCGTTCGCGGCGCCGCCCCAGAAGCGGCCCGCCAGGGTGGCGTTGACGACGACCACGGGGTCGGCCCCCTGGCCGTCGCGGTCCTCGAACTCGCGGCCCGCCAGCAGCGGGATGCGCAGCGTGCGGAAGTAGTCGGGGCCGACCGTGTTCGACATGAACGCCAGGTCCTCCCCCCGCCGTGGCTGGTAGCCCTCCATCTCGACGCGCTGCGCCCGCGTGTCCAGGAGCGCCATCGGAAGGGAGGCGGCGAGCGTGGCCGACTCGACGCCGGTGCCGGCGCGGGCGGCGTCGAGCAGCTTCCCATAGAAGGCGCGGCCGCGCGGCTCGTCGTACCCGTTCTGCCGCACGTCCATGGCGACCGCCGTCACCTGCCGGGCGTCGAAGCCGGGATAGGCGCGGCGCGCCGCGTCCAGGCTGCGGGTCACCAGCCCGGAGCCGACCAGCAGCAGCAGCGAGACCGCCACCTGCGCGACCACCAGTCCCCCGCGCATGCGCCCGCGCGAGGCCCCGCGCGGCGACGCGTCCTCGTTGATCACGGAGACCAGGTCCACCCGCGCGCTCTGCAGCGCGGGCACGAACCCGAACAGCAGGGCGCTGCCGCAGGCCACCGCCACCGCGAACCCCAGGATCAGCGCGTCGAGCTCGATGTTGAAGAAGACCCGCTCCGGCGCGGCCATGGCCTCGGCCTGGGCGACGAGCAGCGGCAGGGCATGCTGCGCGAGCAGGACCCCGAGGACGGCGGCCGGGACGGCCAGCACCAGGTTCTCCACGATGAGCAGGCGGACGATGCGGGTGCGCGTGGCTCCCAGCGCCAGGCGGACGGCGAGGTCGCCGCGGCGCGACACGCCGCGCACGAGCACGAGCCCCGCGATGTTCGCGCAGGCGATCATCAGCACCAGCAGGCCCATCGCGCTCAGCACGCTCAGCGTCGGCAGCAGGTAGGTCGGCGCGCCGCTCGGGGTCTGCCAGAAGCGCACGACGCGCAGCCGCTCCGCGGCGTCGGCGAGGGGACGGTCGCGGGCGAGCGTGGCCCAGAGCGCGTCGGCCTGCGCCGCGGCGCCGGCCAGCGTCGCGCCCGGGCGCAGGAACCCTTCCGGATAGAAGAGGGCGGCGGCGCGGTCGGAGAGGACGCCGGACGCCGTGGTGTGCTGGCTGCCGAAGGTGAACCCGAGCACCGGGGCCATCATCACCGGCACGAACGCCTCCACGTCGTAGACCACGGTGGTGCCGTGGAAGGCGGCATCGGCCACGCCGACCACGGTCAGGGCGTGGTTGTTGATCTCCACGGTCCTGCCCACGATGCCCGCATCGGCGCCGAAGTCGCGCCGCCACAGCCCGTCGCTGATCACGACCACCGGATGGCCGCCCGGCGCGACCTCGTCGGAGGGCAGCAGGGTACGGCCCCGCTGCGCGCCGACGCCGAGGACCCGGAAGTAGTTCCCGGTGACCAGCTCGGCCCAGATCTGGCGGGCGCCTCGCCCGCGGCCCAGGTTCACCTTGGCCACGCTGCTGCCCGAGAGGTCCGTGAACGCGCCCAGGTGGTCGCGCAGGGACCGGTAGTCGGGGTAGGACACCGGCACCGCGCGACCGGTGCTCCTCTCCGCGAAGATCACGGCCAGGCGGGCCGAGCGGTCCACCCCCGCGATCGGGCTGAGCGCGATGCTCTTCAGCATGGTGAACACCGACGCGTTCAGGGCGACACCGACGGTGAGCACGGCGACGACGGTGAGCGAGAAGCCCGGGCTCCGGGCCAGGGTGCGGATCGCGTAGCGCACGTCGCCGAGCAGGTCGTGCAGCGCGTCGAGCCACCACGGCGTCCACACCCTCCGCGCGTCTTCGGTCGTGAGCAGCGGGTTGCCGAACTCCTTCAGCGCCGCGTAGCGCGCCGTCTCGGGGTCGGCGCCCTCCGCCATGCGCTCCTCGGCGGCGATGGCCAGGTGGGCGCGGATCTCCTCCTGGAAGTCGTCGTCGTCCAGGCGCCGGCGCCGGAGCTTCTGCAGCCACCCGAACATGGCCATGTGCTCTACTCCTTCGTCCCCGGCGCGGCGGCCGGCTTCATCACGCGCGTGATCGCGTCCACCAGCTCGGTCCAGCGCGACTCCTCGCGCAGGAGCTGCTTCTTGCCCTCGGCGGTGAGCCGATAGAACTTGGCGCGCTGGTTGGCCTCGGTCTGGCCCCACCGGGCGGTCACCCAGCGCTTCCGGGCCAGGCGCTGCAGCGCGGGATACAGGGAGCCCGCCTCCACCTGCAGCACGTCCTCGGACTGGGCGCGGATCGTCTGCGCGATCGCGTAGCCGTGCTGCGGCCCCCACTGCAGCGTGCGCAGGATCAGCATGTCCAGGGTGCCGTGCAGGAGGTCGGTGCGGGCGTCGGGCCTGGTCGAGTGAAGGGTCATGGGTATCGACAGTCTATAGCCTAAGACGTAGAGAGTCTATACCCGGTTCCCATCCACTTTCTTGACCGGCCGCCCCCGCGGGCGGCCGGGTGGGGTTGAATGAGGTCATGGCGCAGGCGAAACCGGCGGGGACGGCCGCGGACGGCTTCGCGGGGCTGGGCCTGGGCCCGCGCCTGCTCAAGGTGCTGGGCGAGCTGGGATACGAGGAGCCGACGCCGATCCAGCGCGCCGCGATCCCGCCCCTGCTCGCCGGGCGCGACCTCCTGGGCCAGGCGGCCACCGGCACCGGCAAGACCGCCGCCTTCGCGCTGCCGCTGCTGCAACGGCTGCCCGCCGGCGGCCGCGACCGGCCCACCGCCGCCCTCGTGCTCGTCCCCACGCGCGAGCTGGCCATGCAGGTGGCCGAGGCGATCCACCGCTACGGCGGCCAGCTCGCCGTGTCCGTGGCCCCGATCTACGGCGGCCAGCCCATCGGCCAGCAGTTCCGGCTGCTGCGCCGCGGGGTGGACGTGGTGGTGGCCACGCCGGGCCGGGCGCTCGACCACATCCGCCGCGGCACGCTCGCGCTCGGCGCCGTGCAGACGCTGGTGCTCGACGAGGCCGACGAGATGCTCGACATGGGCTTCGCCGAGGACCTCGAGGCGATCCTGGAGGCGGTGCCGCGCCAGCGGCAGACCGCGCTCTTCTCCGCGACCATCCCCCGCCGGATCGCCACCCTCGCCGACAAGCACCTGCGCGATCCCGAGCGCGTGACGATCGCGGAGGAGAAGACCCCGCGCGGCGAGCTGCCGCGGATCCGGCAGGTGGCCTACGTCGTGCCGCGCGCGCAGAAGCTGGCCTCGCTCGGCCGCATCCTCGACCTGGAGGAGCCGGCCAAGGCACTGGTCTTCTGCCGCACGCGCAACGAGGTGGACGCGCTGGTGCAGACCCTGGGCGGGCGTGGCTACCGCGCGGAGGCGCTGCACGGCGGGATGGCGCAGAAGCAGCGCGACCGCGTGATGAAGGGCTTCCGCGAGGGGGCGGTGGACCTGGTGCTGGCCACCGACGTGGCCGCGCGCGGGCTCGACATCGGCCAGCTCTCGCACGTCGTCAACTACGACGTGCCCTGCTCGCCCGACGCCTACGTGCACCGGATCGGCCGCACGGGCCGGGCGGGCCGCGAGGGCGTCGCGATCACGCTGGCGGAGCCGCGCGAGGAGCGCCTCCTGCGCGCCATCGAGCGCACGACCGGCCGCCGGCTCGAGATCGCCACCGTGCCCACCGTGGCCGATCTGCGCGCGCGCCGGCTGGAGCTGACGCGCGCCTCGCTGCGCGAGGCGCTGGTCGAGGGCGGCCTGGAAACCTATCGCGCGGTGGTGGAGGCGCTCGGCGACGAGTTCGACGTCCTCGACATCGCGGCGGCCGGCGTGAAGCTGGCGCATCGCGCCGGCGAGGCGGCGGAGGCGCCCCGCCGAACGGCCGCGGAGGCCGGACGCCCGCGGCCGGAGGGCGCGCCGCGGGCCGTGGCGGCGCCGGCGCCGACCCGGAAGCCCGCGCCGGCAGGCGCGCCCGCCTCGCCGCGGGCGCCCCTCCCGCGCGACGGCAACGTGGTGCGCGTGTACGTCTCCGCCGGGCGCCTGACCGGCATCCGGCCGAACGACCTCGTGGGCGCGATCACCGGCGAGGCCGGCATCGACGGCCGCGCCATCGGCGCGATCGAGATCGCCGACCGCTATTCGCTGGTGGAGGTGCCCGAATCCGTCGCGGCCCGCGTGGTCAAGGCGCTCGGCGCCGCCACGCTCCGCGGGCGGCCAATCACCGCCAGCGTCTACCGCGAGCCGGCCGCCCGCGCGGCGCGCGCCAAGGCGACGCGCGCACGCTGAGGCTCCCGCCTAGGGCGGAATCGGCACGCCGCACGGCGGCGGGACCCGCTGGGGCGTGACCGCGCGGCTGCCGCGCTCCCCTTCCGCGGACACCCTGAAGGGCACGCACTCCGCGTCCACGTCGGCGATCTGTGCCGTGAAGCAACCCTTGGCGTCCGCGTTCACCTTCTTCTCGAACTGCTCGCCTTTGATGCTGGTCCGGAGCGTCACGGGCTCGTCCGCGGCGAAGCCGCGCCCTTCCACCACCACCGGGTGCGCGCTCGCGACCGTGAGGCTGGGCGCCCCTTCGTCCGCCCAGCCGGCCGAGGCCACCGCGATCGCCAACAGGACTCCGGGACGGGCGTCCCTGATCTTTCGCCCCCACCCCGTTGACATGGGTTCCACCCCGCGGTATCTCCAGACAACAACGCTTCCTTTCCAACGTACGTGGCCTCGCGGACCAAAGC
>DATBIZ010000551.1:0-6193 GCA_036556645.1 Vicinamibacteria bacterium
CGGCTGGCGGACGAGCTGACGCAGGTACTGGGCGAGCACCTGCGCGAGACCCCGCCCGCCGCGCCCACCGAGGTCGTGGAGTACGTGAGCCAGTCGCGCCGGCTCCTCCAGGAAGGCCGCGTCGAGGAGGGCGTGCAGCAACTGCGCGAGGTCACCGCGCGCTACCCGCAGTCGGTCGAGGCGCGGCGCGCGCTGCGCTGGGCCACGCGCGAGGTGGCGCGGCGCGAGGCGAGGCCGCCCGCGCCGGACGAGTTCGCGGAGCTCGACGCGAAGTTCCTCTCCGCGCCGACCGTGCGCGCGGCCGAGACGGTCCTGGAGACGCCGCGGCCGGCGGGGCCCGGCACGGGCGGCGGCCAGGGGCCGACGGCGTCGTGGAGGGGCAGCCGCCGCCTGGCGGCCCTGGCCGGCCTGCTCGCCGTGATCGCGATCCTGGCGACCTTCCGCTGGCCGTCCTCGCGCCCGCCCGGCGCCGCCTCCGCGATCGTCACGCCGACGCCCGCCCCCGCCATCTCGGTGACGATGCCGGTGGCGCCGGCCGTGCAGCCGGCGTCGCTGTCCATCGTCTCCGACCCGCGCGGCGCGGCGGTGTCGGTGGACGGTCACCCGGTGTCCGGCACGACGCCGCTGACGGTGCCGCTCGACCCGTCGGTGGACCACCGGATCGTGGTCTGGCGCGACGGCTACGCCTCCCAGGAGGTCCGCACCACGGCCGGCCGCGTGCCGCCCGAGCTGCGGGTCACCCTCCAGTCCCTGAGCCCGCCCGGACGCGTCGTCGTCACCGCTCCGTACCCGGTGGACGTGCTCTGGAGGGGCCGGGTGCTCGCGCGCGAGCAGACGGGCGGCGAGGTGTCGCTGCCGTCGGGGCCGCAGGTCGTGACGCTGGCCGCCCCCGCCTACTTCCTGAGGATGGACGTCCCGCTCGAGGTGCGGGCCTCCGAGTCCGTGGGCGTGAGCGCCCCCGCCCTCGGCCGGCTGAACATCCGCGCGCAGCCCGACAACTGCCGCGTGTTGATCGACGGCACGTTCGTGGACTACCCGCCGATCCTGGACAAGCCCGTGGCCACGGGCCGGCACAACGTCTCGTTCGAGTGGCCCGACGGCGCGCGCCGCGAATACCCGGTCGAGGTGACCGAGCGCGCGCCGGCCTACGTGACCGGCCGCAAGGATTGACCCCGATGCGACTGCCCGCCGCCGCCTGCCTCCTCGCCGCGCTCGTCCCCGCCGCGCTGCACGCCCAGGGCTCCCCGGACGACCAGGCCCGCCGCCTGCTCGAGGACGGACGCACCTACCGCCGGGAAGGCAAGACCAAGCAGGCGCTCGACAACTTCAACACGATCGTGACCGGGTTCCCGAACACCGACTCCGTGGACGACGCGCTGCTCGAGATCGGCCGCTACCACATGGAGGTGGAGGGCAACCCCGCGCGCGCCCGGGAGGCGTTCGAGCAGGTGGCGCAGCGCTACCCGCAGAGCGACGGCGCGCCCGGCGCCTACTACCACCTCGGACGGCTGACCATGGACGGCGCGCCCACCGGCGCCGCGCTCGAGGACGCCATGGCGCAGTTCGCCCGCGTGCAGCGGCTCTACCCGCGCAGCGCTTGGGTGCCGCAGTCGCTCTACGGCACCGCGCTCGTGCACCGGCGCGCCGGCCGCCTGGCCGAGGCCGCCGACGCCGGGCGCCGGGTGGCGCTCGAATACCCGAACAGCGAGGCCGCCCCCGGCGCGCACTTCCAGGTGGGCGAGGTGCTCGCGCTGATGGGCGAGGCCCGGCCGGCCATGGAGGAGTTCCAGCAGATCCGCAACCGCTTCCCGCAGAGCGAGTGGGCCCCGCGCGCGCTCGACCGCATCACCGCCCTCTACCGCCTCTACGGCGCCGGCAAGCCGTCGTTCACGCTCGATCCCGCCTACAACGTGGCGGCGGGTGACATCGGCAAGGACGTGCGCGCGCTGCTGATGACGCCGCAGCGGACGCTCTGGATCGCGTCGGAGAAGGTCAACGCGGTGGTGCCGTTCGGACCGGACGGCAAGGCGGGCGCGGGCCTGGCCACCATGGACCCGCGCAGCCTCGCCCTCGCGCCGAGCGGCGAGCTGCTGGTGGCGGCGAAGCTCGCCGTGCGCGTCGGCCCCAAGGACATCAAGAGCTTCGCGACGCCGACGGACAAGCCGGCGGAGCCGGACCCGCTCGACCGCATCGAGGCCGCGGTCGTGACTCCGGGCGGCTCGATGCTGGTCAGCGACGGCAAGCGCAAGCGCATCCTCCGCTTCGACGGCCAGGACAAGTTCGTGGGCCCGTTCCCGGACGCGAAGGAGCGCGAGGTGACGCGCATGGTGCTCGACGGCGAAGGCGGCATCGTCGTCCTCGACCGCGACCAGCGCACGGTCAGCGTGCTCGACGAGAGCGGGCGCGTGCTGCGCACGGTGCTGCCGCGCGGCACGGGCTGGGAGCTGCGAAGACCCGCCGACGTCGCGGTGGACCCCTTCCGCAACCTCTACGTGGCGGACGAGGAGGCGGGCGTGTTCATCTTCACCCCCGCCGGCCAGCTGCTGGGCTCGATCGCGGGCGGCGAGCTCAAGAAGCCGGTGGCGGTCACGGTGGACCCGGCGGGGGCGGTGCTGGTCTACGACGACCGCGCGCAGAAGGTGCTGCGGTTCCGGTAGGGCCGGAGGGGACGAGATGATGGGGAAGGGAATCACGCGACGGATGGTGGCGACCGCGCTGGCGGCGTGGCTCGCCGGCGGCCTCTCCGCCCACGCGCAGGCGCCCTCCGCGGACGCGGCGCAGCGGGAGCTGCAGGGAGTGCAGGAGCTGCTGGCGCGGGCGGTGGCCGAGTTCGACGGCCCGCAGCAGAGCCGCTCGATCGTGCTCTTCGACGAGATCATCTCGCGGCTCGACCTGCTGCGGGTGCAGGGCGCGCTGCCGGCCTCCGGCCGCGACGTGCTCGCGCAGGCCTACGAGCTGCGCGCGCGGTCGTACTTCAACATCGGCCTGCAGGACAAGGCCGCGGAGAGCTTCCGCTCCCTGGTGCAGTTCCAGCCCCAGTACACGCTGAGCCCGGAGCGGGTCTCGCCGAAGATCGTGGACTTCTTCAACGCGGTGAAGAAGGCGCTGGTCGGCTACCTGGCCGTGTCGAGCCGGCCGGCCGGCGCGCGCGTCTCGCTCAACGGCGAGTTCCTCGCCCTCACCGACTTCTTCCCCCTCGACGTGCTGGCGGGCGAATACATCGTCGAGATCACCCGCGAGGGATACCAGACCGAGACGCGCAGCCTCAGCATCGCCGCCCAGGCCACGGAGACCCTGGAGGTGGAGCTCAAGCGCACGCTGGCCAGCGTCTTCGTGGTCACGGAGCCGGCCGGGGTGGAGGTCTGGGTGGACGGCCAGCTCCGCGCCACCACCGGGGGCAGCCTGGCCCCGGACCAGGCGGAGATCGCCCGCGCGGCCTCGCTCGATCCCGCCCGCGCCTCCGCGCGCACGGAGATCCCGAACCTCTCGCTCGGTTCACACGTGGTCGAGTTCCAGCGCAAGTGCTACGAGCCGGTGAAGCTCACGCTGGACCTCTCGGAGCCGCGCGACTACGACCCGGCGCCGGTGAAGCTCGAGGAGTCGGTGGGCTCGCTGCGGCTGACCTCGGACCCGCCGGGCGGCCGCATCTTCCTCGACGGCGAGGCCATGGGCGTCACGCCGAAAGACCTCGAACGCGTGTGCTCCGGCAAGCACCGCGTCGAGGTCAAACACGCGGCCGGCCGCTTCATCCAGGACATCACGCTGGCCAAGGACGCGGCGCTGACCCTGGACTCCCCGATCCGGCCCAGCCTGGCCTTCCTGGGCGTGGTGGCGGAGAGCGCGGCGGGCGAGCGCGTGCTCGGCGACGCGGAAGAGCGGATCGTGCAGAACCTGACCCGCATCGCGAGCCTGAACTTCATCCCCGCCCCGCGCGAGACGGTGGACCGGATCCTCGAGATCGAGAAGCTGACGCGGCGCGGGCTGATCCCGGGCGAAGGCGCGGACGTGGACCTGATCCGGAAGGTGACGGAGAAGCTGGCCGCCGCGCTGGAGGTGCAGGGGTTCATGATCGCGTCGATCCCGGACGAGAAGCTGCAGCGCACCGCGGTGCTGCACCTGCTCGCGGCCGGGAACACGGCGTCCGACCGGTGGAGCGTGAACCTGGGCGAGACCGCGTCGTTCCTGCGCTTCGTCAACGCGGTGGACCAGAAGGCCACGCTCTACCGGCCGTGGACGGGCTTGATCACCGTGGACACCCTGCTGCACGAGGGCGCGCCCGTGCTGCGGGTGGTGGCGGGCGGCCCGGCGGCGAAAGCGGGGTTGCAGCCGGGCGAGGTCGTGGTCAGCGCGGACGGCAAGCCGGTCAAGCGGACGGCGGACCTTCTGGCGGCGGTCGCGGCGAAGCAGCCCCAGGAGAAGCTGAAGCTGCAGCTCACGGGTGGCGCCGCCCCGCGCACCGTGGACCTCGCGCTCGAGCAGACGCCGCAGGAGATCCCGCTCAACGACCCGTCGCTGCTCTACAACAAGGTGATGATGGACCTGCGGCACCAGGTCGAGGGCTATCCCGGAAGCGAGGAGGCCGCCTTCGCGCGGCTGAACCTGGCGCTGGCCGCCATGCACTTCGGCGACTTCGCCGCCGCGCACGAGCACCTGCTCAAGGCGCGCACGGAGCTGCCGCAGCGGCCGGGGATCTCGCAAGGCACCGCGCTCTACTACCTCGGCCTGGCCCTGGAGCGGCTGGGCTACAAGAAGGAAGCGGCGGACGCGTACCGGGCGGCCGCCGCCGCGCGCGACGCGACGCTGTTCAACAACGACGGGCCCGCCGTGGCGGCGCTCGCCGGCCGCCGGACCGGATCGTGAGCGCGGGCGAACCGGCGCGGCCGCGGCCTTCCCGGCTCGTGTGGGAGAAGCCGGACGGCTCGCGCGCGGAGTTCGCCCTGGCGCCGCGCCCGCTGATCGTCGGCCGAGACGACGAGGCCGACATCCGGGTGGACGAGCCGCTGGTCTCCAAGGCGCACGCGCGCATCGAGCCGCGCGGCGGGGTGTACGTCGTGTACGACCTCGGCTCCACGAACCTCACGCGCGTCAACGGCGAGGTCGTCTACGAGCGCGAGCTGCGGCACGGGGACGAAGTGCGGTTCGCCCGCGCGCGGTGCACCTTCGTGGAGGACGCACCGGAACGGTAGGCGCCGGCGAAGGGCTCGCGGGGGGCGGCGGCGTGCTCGAGCCGCACCAGGGCCGGGGCCAGGGCCGGGCCCGGGTGGGATCCATCCCGAGCCGTCGCGGAGGACCGCCGCGCCTGATCCACTCGGGATTCGGTCTGTGACGCGCATCGCTCGCGCGCGGCCACCTGCGCCGGGAAACATGGCACCGTGGGACAATCCCTGGGCGGCGGGCGGTCGGAAGGGAGCTCTCCTTGGGGTCTCGGACGGCGCGGCTCACGGTCGGAATGGGGGCGTTCCTGGTCGGGGCGTGCGGCGGCGAGCGGGCGGTGAACAGGGCGGCCGACTTCGTGCGCGCCGCGCGCTCCGTGCGGATGCAGGTGCAGGACCGGTCCGCGGGCGCGGAGCGCAGCGTCGAGATCGTCTGCCCGGACCGCGTGCGGGTCACCGCCGACACCACCTCGGGCCGGCTCGAGATCGTGGCGGTCGGGCAGCAGGCCTTCGGGCGCACCGGCGACGGCGCCTGGATCAAGGTCCCGCTCTCGTTCGTGAACGCTCCGGCCATCTGCGCGGGTGCGACGTGGCGGCCGGGCGCGCCGGACCTCGCCACCTTCCTCCGCGCGATGATGAACCTCCAGGTCTCCGAGGAGCCGGTCGGCCCGCGGCAGGTGAACGGCGTGGCCTGCCAGGACTGGGAAGCGGTGGACCGCCGCTCGGCCACCCCGGCCGGCGGACGGCCGCGGTTCCGCCTCTGCCTCGGCACCGCCGACAAGCGCCCGATGCAGATCACGCTCCCCGACGCCACCTGGACCTTCGCGGAATGGAACGCCGACCTCGCGATCGAGGCGCCGAGCATGGTGACCGGAGAGCCCGCGTCCGCCACCGCGCCCTGAGCGGCCTCCCGCCGGCCCGCGATAGCATCGAGGCGTGTTCGCCGGCCACTTCGCGCTCGCGCTCGCGGCCAAGCGGGCGGCGCCCCGCGCTTCCCTGGGCGTCCTGGCCCTGGCCGCGCAGTGGGTGGACCTCGTTTG
>DATBIZ010000552.1:0-4882 GCA_036556645.1 Vicinamibacteria bacterium
TGCGCAGCCAGTGCAGCCCCGGCATCAGGTTGGTGGACAGGGGCGCGCGGCTCGCGTCGGCGACCGGGTCGAGCGCGGGGGGATTCCACCGGGCGACGAACCCGCCCGGCATCGCGGCCAGGAGCACCGCGGCCAGCCCCAATCGCGACGGCGATGCCTGTAGACGCGCGCACGCGCGGGCGGGCACGAGGGCGCGCGCCGCCCGCTCCGCCAGCGCGAGCAGGGGCCGCGTCGCCGCGAGGATCAGCCCGAGCCGCAGCGCCGCGGGCGCCGCCCACGAGTCGGCCGCCGCGGGGCCGGCGAGGTACAGCAGGCCGCCGCCCAGGGCGAGGCACCGCGCCGGCAGGGGCGCGCCGCGCGCGAGCCCGTAGCCCCCCAGCAGGAGCCAAGGTCCCTGCTCCAGCGCCGCGGCCAGCGCCCGCTGCGCGAACGGGGGAGCCGAGCCGGCCGGCGGCAGCAGCGCCAGCGCGAGCGTGCCGGCCACGGCGGCCGGCGCGCGCAGACGCGGCCAGGGCAGCCGTCCCGAGGCGAGGACGACGACCACCACGGCCAGCAGCCCGACCGAGGCGAGCGGGTGCGCCCAGAGGCCGGGGAGGAAGCCTTCGCCGCGCGCGGCCGCCGCCTCCGCGGTCGAGAACGCGAGCCAGAGCGCGGCGGCCTCGGCCGCCTCGTCGCGCCTCCAGAGCAGGAAGATCGCGAGCCCGATCCCCGGCACGACGGCCAGCGGCAGCAGCGTGGGCAGCACGATCAGCGCGTCCGCGGGGACACCAGCGCGCGCGAGCGAAACCTCGGCGGCGCGTGGCCGCGGCTCGCCGCTGAGCGCGCCGTCCTCGCCGGGCAGGCGCGCCGTCGCCACCTCGGCGGCCCGCCGTGTCACGTCCGGATCCACGAAGAGGCCGTACGGCCGCGCGAGCGCGGCGGCCCAGAACGCGAGCGCGGTCTCCACGAAGGCGATCGCGGCCAGCACCAGCCACCCGCGCCGCCCGCGCAGCGCGAGCGCCGCGCAGGCCAGGGCCAGCACCGCGAGCGCGTAGCGGAGCGCGATCGTCTCCGCGCCCGAGTCGCCCAGGACCGGCAGGAACAGCAGGTCGGACGGCCGCAGCGGCGTCACGCCGGCGAGGCCGGCACGGCGCGCGGCCGGCGTCTGGCCACGATCAGCAGCATGTGGGCGGCCAGACGGTGCAGGAGCGCGTTCTCCAGCAGCGCATTGTGCGCCACGCGGAGCCATGTCGGCCGGGACTCCGGTGCCGCGCCGGCGGCGGCGCTCCGTTCCGGAGCCGACGAAGTGGGCGCCGGCGCGGCGCGCGCCCTCCCCCGCAGCTCGCGCCACTCGTCCCGCAGGGTCTTGAGCGTGCCGTAGCCGTCCGTGGCGATCACGTCGAACCCGGCCGCCGAGACCGCGGCCAGGATCTCCGCGCGCGTGAAGAAGTACTGGTAGAAGACCGCGCCCGCCGGCGGCGCGGAGGGGCGCAGCCGCTGCGCGCGGCGCAGCGGCGAGAGCCAGGGCACGCTGATGACCATCACCCCGCGGTCGCGCAGCACGCGGGCGGCCTCGCGCAGCAGCGCCTGCGGCCCCTCCTCGAAGTGCTCGGCCACGCCGAACGACACGTAGCCGGCGAGCGCGCCGTCCGCGAACGGCAAGGCGAGCACGTCACCCGCGTCGAAGGGCAGGCCGGGAAACACCAGCCGCGCGCGCGCGAGCGCCTCCTGGCTCGAGTCGATGCCGCGGGCGGCGAAACCGGCCTCGCGCAGGAGGGCGACCCACTGGCCGAGGCCGGCGCCCGCCTCGAGGATCTCGCCGTCGCGCGGCAGGTGCCGCCGCAGCGCCGGGTAGATCACCGGGAACCGGCGGTAATACGCCATCACGTCGCGCACCGCGGCCGGCGAGTACTGCGACCACTCCTCGTCCCAGACCTGCATGGGGCGGAGCTTGTAGGCGGCGAGCCGCGGGTGCGTGCCCCGGCGCTCGCGGACGATCACCTGGGCGTACAAGAGCGGGAGTGCCTCGACGGTGGAGCGGCGGTTTGCCGCGGAAGCGGGCGCATGTTACATCGTGCGCAGCGTCGGGGCCACGGGCCGGCGCCTGGCATGTGCGGCATCAGCGGCTTCAACTTCCCCGACCACCGGCTCATCGCCGCGATGAACCGTTGCCTCGAGCACCGCGGGCCCGACCACGGCGACGTGTTCGTGGACGACGCGGTCAGCCTCGGGCACCGGCGGCTCAGCATCATCGACCTCTCGGCCGCCTCGCACCAGCCGATGGCCGATCCCACCGGCGAGACCTGGCTCACCTACAACGGCGAGATCTACAACTTCCGCGCCCTGCGCGCCTCGCTCGAGAGGGAGGGCGTGCCCTTCCGCTCCGCCGGCGACAGCGAGGTGCTGCTCCACGCGTACCGGCGCCGGGGCGTGTCGTTCCTGCGCGAGCTGAACGGCATGTTCGCGCTCGCGCTGTACGACAAGCCGCGCGGCCACCTCCTGCTCGCCCGCGACCCCTTCGGCATCAAGCCGCTCTACTACTACGAGGGCGGCGGCCGCTTCGTGTTCGCCTCGGAGATCAAGGCGCTGCTGCAGCACGACGTCCCTCGCCGGCTGCACCGCGGCGCCCTGGCCGAGTTCATGACCTTCCGCTTCACGAACGGCCCGCAGACCCTGTTCGACGGCGTGCACAAGCTGGCGCCGGGCAGCTACCTGGTCTACGACGTGCGCGCCGGCCGGATCGCCGAGCAGGGGACGTTCTGGCAGCCGCCCCCCGCGGACGACCTCGGCGACGACCTCGACGCGCTCGCCCGGCGGCTGAAGGAGCTGCTGCTCGAGGCCGTGCGCATCCGCCTGGTGGCGGACGTGCCGCTGGGCTTCTTCCTCTCCGGCGGCCTCGACTCCACGGCGGTGGTGGCGGCGGCGCGCGAGCTGGGCGCCGAGGTCAAGGCGTTCTCGGCCGGCTTCGACACCACCAACGAGCTGCCGTTCGCGCGGGTGGCCGCCGCGCGCTTCGCCCACTCCTTCGAGGAAGTGCACATCGGCGACGAGGCGCTCGGGCTGATGGACGACGTCGTCTACCACATGGACGAGCCGGTGGGCGACGCGGCGTTCCTGGCCGTGTACGTGCTGGCGCGGCAGGCCAGCCGCGCGGTCAAGGTGGTGCTCGCGGGCGAGGGCGCGGACGAGCTGCTCGCGGGGTACGACCGGTACAAGGCCTTCGTCTACGGCGGCGCCCTCGCGCGGCTGACGCCCTCGGCGCTGGCGCGGCTCGGCGCGGCGCACCTGCCCGAGAACCCGGCCCGCTTGCTGCGCATCCTCGGCGAGAAGGACCCCGCGCGCCGCTACCTGGAGGTGATCCGGCTCTTCTCCGCCGAGGAGCTGGCCGCGCTCGGGGTGCCGGAGGCGCCGGGGGCCTCCGCGGCCGGCGGCGTGAACGGGCTGTTCGAGACCGACCCGCTGCGCGCCGCGCAGCTGTTCGACCTGCGCACGCTGCTGCCGAACGACTTCTTCCTGAAGGCCGACAAGATGACCTCGGCCTTCGGCCTCGAGATGCGGGTGCCGTTCCTCGACCCGGCGCTGGTGGACTTCAGCCTGCGGCTGCCGCGGCGCGCCAAGCTGCGCGGCTGGAACGAGAAGTACCTGCTCAAGCGGGCGTTCGCGGGCGTGCTGCCCGAGGCGATCGTGCGGCGGCGCAAGCACGGCTTCAACGTCCCGCAGGACCTCTGGCTGCGCGGGCCGCTCTACGAGCCGCTGCGCGCGATGCTCGCGGAGCGCGTCCACGGCGGCTACGACCCCGCGCCCGCGCTCCTGCTGCTGGACCGGTTCCGCGCGAGCGGAGGGAGCTACAAGGCCGCGTTCCACGACGCGCAGAAGCTCTGGAGCCTCTACGTCTTCGAGCTCTGGTACCGCCGTTTCTTCCGTTAGGGCGAGCCCGCTGGGACCGCCGCCGACGACGAAGCCGCGCGTGCTGGTGTTCGCGTGGTTCTACCTGCCGTTCGTGGGCGGGGCCGAGCTGTTCCTGCGCGCGATCGCCGAGCGGCTGCGCGACCGCTTCGACTTCGTGATCGTGACCACGCGCCTCCGCCGCTCGCTGCCGGCGGTCGAGTCGCGGCCCGGCCTCACGATCGTGCGCGTCGGCCTGGGCACCGCGGCGGACAAGTTCCTCTACCTGCTCGCCGCGCCGCTGCGGGCGCTGCGGCTCGGGCCCTTCGCCCTCGTGCACGCGGTGATGGTCAGCGGGGGCGCGTTCGCGGCCGCCGCGTACCTGAAGATGCGGCGCCGGCCCTCGCTGCTGACGCTGCAGGACGGCGACAGCGAGGAGTACGTGCGGCGTTACCTGGGCCCGCTGTTCGCCGCCTACGCGCCGCTGCACCGCCGCTTCGATCGCGTGCACGCGATCAGCTCCTACCTGGCCGAGCGCGCGGCGCGCTACGGCGTGCCGCCGGAGGCGGTGACCGTGGTCCCGAACGGGTGCGATCCCCACCTGCTCGACGACGCGGTGGCGCCCGCCGACCTCGCCGCGCTGCGGCGGCGCCTGGGGCTCGACGGGGCGCGCGTGGTCGTGTCGGTCTCGCGGCTCGTGCTCAAGAACGGGCTCGACCGGCTGCTGCAGGCCTTCCCCGCCGTGACGCGCGAGGTGCCCGAGGCCGCGCTGCTCCTCGTCGGAGACGGCGATGACCGCACGGCGCTCGAGCGGATGGCCGCGGACCTCGGCATCGCCGCCCGCGTGCGCTTCGCGGGCGCGGTCGCCCACGCCGAGGTGCCCGCCCACCTGCGGCTGGGGGAGGCCTTCGCGCGGCCGTCGCTGAGCGAGGGGCTCGGCACCGCGTTCCTGGAGGCGATGGCCTGCGGCCTTCCGGTGGTCGGCACGCGCACCGGCGGCATCCCGGACTTCCTGGTC
>DATBIZ010000553.1:0-4400 GCA_036556645.1 Vicinamibacteria bacterium
CCTTCGTGGCTCCGGTGGAATGAGCGCGTAGCTGCCGAACCGTCGCGGGTGATCGCGTTCGAGCTGACCGTGCCGGCCGCGGCGGAGGACGCCGCCACGCTGGTGCTGTGGGAGCACGGCACCGCCGGGGTCGAGGTGCGCACCCGGCCCGGCGAGACCGCGGTGGTCCTCCTCGCCTACTTCACGCCGGACGACGGCGTCGAAGCGCGGCTGCGGGCCGCCGCCTCGCAGATCCCCGGCGCGCGCCTGCGTGCGGTGGACGTCGCGGACGTGGACTGGGTCGCGCGCTTCCGCGAGGGTTTCCGCCCGTTCCGCGCCGGGGGCTTCCTGATCGCGCCCTGCTGGGACGTGCCGAGGGACGCCGAGGGGCCGGTGCTGGTGGTGGATCCGGGGCGGGCGTTCGGCACCGGGACGCACGAGAGCACGCGGCTGTGCCTGCGCGCCCTGGCCGCCTGGGATGCGGAGCGGCCGCCGCGGCGCGTGCTCGACGTCGGCACGGGCAGCGGGATCCTCGCGGTCGCGGCCGCGCTGCTTGGAGCGGGAGACGTGGTCGGCGTGGACAACGACGAAGAGGCGCTGCGCGGCGCCCGCCGTCACGCGGAGCTGAACCGGGTCGCCCTGCGGCTCGTCCGCGGCGACGGGGCGGCGGCGTTCCGGCCCCGCTCGTTCGACCTCGTGTTCGCGAACATCAGCGCGGCGCTGCTGCACGACGCGCGCGGCGAGCTCTCCGCCGCCTGCGCGGCCGGCGGACGCCTCGTGCTCTCGGGGTTCCTGGCCGAGGACGCCGCCGGGCTGGCCCGGGCCTACGCCGGCGCCGGCGCGATCGCGCGCCTCGACGAGGGCGAGTGGAGCGCGCTCGTCGTGCGCTCGCCGGTGCGATGAGCGGACCGCCGCGGTTCCACGTGCCGGAGGCCGCTCCCGGCGCCCGGGTCTCGCTGCCCGAGCACTCGGCCCACCACGCGCGCGAGGTGCTGCGCCTGCGCTCGGGCGCGGCGGTCCGCCTCTTCGACGGCGCCGGGAGCGAGTTCGACGCCACGCTCGAGGCGGTCACGCGCGCCGGCGTCTCCGCGCACGTGAGCGGGCTCGTGGCCGCCCGCCCGGAGTCTCCGCTGCGCCTGGTGCTCGCGCTCTCGCCGCTCAAGGGCGACCGCATGGAGCTGGTGATCCAGAAGGCGACCGAGCTGGGCGTGTCCGCGATCCGGCCCGTGGTCACCGCGCGCACCGACGCGGTCGCGCGGCCGGCCCTGAAGGGCTCGCGTCAGGAGCGCTGGGACAAGGTCGCGAGCGGCGCCGCCGAGCAGTGCGGGCGGGCGGTGGTGCCGGACGTGGCGCCGGCGTGCACGCTCGCCCAGTTCCTGGCCGAGCCCGCGGACGGCGCGTTGCGCCTGCTGTTCGACGAGACGCCGGGCCAGCCCCGCCTGTCGAGCCTGCCGCGGCCCCAGGGGCCGGTGCTGGCGCTGGTGGGCCCGGCCGGCGGCTGGGAGCGCCACGAGATCGAGCGGCTGCAGGAGGCCGGCTTCCAGCGCGTCAGCCTCGGTCCGCGCGTGCTGCGCGCGGAGACCGCCGCGATCGCGCTGGTGGCTGCCCTGCAGCTCCTGTGGGGGGACCTGGGCTAGCGGGGGCGCGCGTCGCGCGACGGCGCTCGAGGACGAGCAGGTCCACCATCCTTCCGTAGCTGCGCACGCCCTCCGGCACGCCCTGGGCCTTCAGGTAGGCGTCGTTGACGGCGCGGGCCGCGGTCTCGGCCGGACCGCGATAGCGCTCGTTCCAGGCACGGAGCGCATCGAGGTCGCGCCGCACGGCGGGAGACCATTGCGCCAGCCGGGTGGCCCGGCCGGCGTCCACGCCCGCCAGCGCGCCCAGGGCGTACAGGGCCGCGTTCAGCGCGCCCGAATACCGGAAGTCGGCGTCGGGGTGGCGCACGCAGGCCGCGTACGCGAGGAAGTTCGCCTCGTCCTCGGGCGCGATGCCGCCCTGGTGCGCGAGCTCGTGGCAGCCGGTGAACGGGAGCTGCGAGGCGGGCACGATCGCGTTCACGTTCGCCTCCGCGGTGAACGGCAGGTAGATGCCGGTGATGCCGAGGTACGACATGCCGGTCGAGAGGAGCACCGGCTTCGGCCGCGCGAACGGCGCGCTCAGCGGGGCGTACGCGGACGCCGCGGCGGCCACCGCCGGGACGGCGCGGGCGAGCGCGTCGCGGACGCCGCCCTGGAGCCGTCCCACGCCCTGCGGGTCCTCCCGCACCGCGGTGCGCGTCCGGTTCGCGGCCGCCACGAGGTCGGCGCAGAGGTGCTCCAGCTCTTCGACCGACACGGCCGCGGTCGCCTCGCCGAGGCCGGCGGTCACCGCCAGCGGCGCCCGGTGGTAGTTCAGCCCCCAGAGAAGGAGGAAGACGAGGTAACCGGCGCCGCCGAGCGACAGCAGCCGCGCGGCCGAGACGAGCAGCAGCCGGCGCCGCGCGCCGCGCCCCCGCCACAGCCGGACGGCCAGGGCCCCGAGCCACACCACCAGAGCGCCGGCGGCGGCCACCACCAGCACTTCGCCGACCGAGAGAGGGATGCGGCCGGTGACCGCGGCCACGGAGCGCGCGATCGGCGGGTACAGGCGCCGCCCATACGCGCGCTCCACCAGGTCGGGCGCGCGCGAGGCCGCCCACTGCAGCGCGACCGCGGCGGGGAGCGCGGCGAGAAGGACCGGGTGTGGAAAGTGCCCGGTGTATACTCCGCGCGCTTCATGTTCCTTCTGGGGCAAACTGTCGGAAAGTACCAGATCCTTTCCAATCTGGGCTCCGGCGGCTTCGGCACCGTCTTCCTCGCGAAGGACCTCTGGATCGACAAGAAGGTCGCGATCAAGGTCCCGCACCGCCAGAGCGGCGGCTTCGACGACCTGCTGCAGGAGCCGCGGCTGCTCGCCGCGCTCGACCACCAGAACATCGTCGGGATCCTCACCGCGGAGAAGGTGGACGGCGTCTTCTTCATCGTCATGGAGTACGTCAAGGGCGAGAGCCTGGAGGCGGTCCTCGACCGCGAGAAGAGCCTCGACGTCCCGCGCGCGATCGCCTACATCGTCCAGATCCTCAAGGGCGTCGAGCACGCGCACGCGGCGCAGATCCTCCACCGCGACCTCCGGCCGGCCAACGTGCTCGTCTCCGAGAGCGGCGTGGTGAAGGTCGCCGACTTCGGCACCTCGCGGCTGCTCGAGAAGTCGCACGCCACCACCGTGATCGGCAGCCCGCCCTACATGGCCCCCGAGCAGTTCCAGGGACGCGCGGTGCTCGCCTCGGACATCTACTCGGTCGGGGTGATCCTCTACCAGATGGTCACGGGCACGCTGCCCTACTTCAGCCCGAACCCGGCGCAGATCGAGCGCATGGTGGCGCAGGGGCGGTGCACGCCGCCCAAGCTCCGGAACAGCCAGATCCCGCGCGAGATCTCCGACATCGTGATGAAGGCGATCGCGCCGGGCCTCGGCGACCGCTACCAGCGCGCGTGCGAGCTGCTCGAGGACCTGGCCACCGCCGGCGACATCGACCACAAGGCGACCGAGCTCGAGGACATCCGCAAGCGGCTCAAGGCGCGCGAGGCGCCCAAGGCGCGGTTCTGCTGGCACTGCAACAAGCCGCTCCACGCGAGGTCGGATTCGTGTCCGTTCTGCGGGGAGAGGCAGTAGGGACCAACCAGTTCGGTTTCGGTGTCGGTTTCTGTCTCGGTCTCGGGTACGGACACGGGTTCGGGTACGGAACCGGTTTCGGGTACGGGCACCGGTTCGGGTACCGAATCGGTTTCGAAACCGTTGTCCGTACCCGTATCGGTGCCCGTACCCGAAACCGAAGACCGAAACCGATTCCGATCCCGTCCCGTCACGTTCCGTTCAGCCCGCCCATTCTCTTGTTGACAACCGACAACTCGACTTGTAGATTGTCGTCAACAGGAGGCGCGCCGCATGGCCAAGGAATCCCTGGACCTCCTCCAGGGCACGCTCGATCTTCTGATCCTCCGCACCCTGGCCTCCGGGGCGATGCACGGGTGGGCCATCTCGCAGCGGATCCAGCAGGTCTCGGAAGACGTGCTGCGGGTGAACCAGGGGTCGCTCTACCCCGCGCTCTACCGGCTGGAGCGGGCGGGATGGATCGAGGCGGAGTGGGGGGCGTCCGACACCCAGCGGCGGGTCCGCTTCTACCGGCTCACGCGCGCCGGGAAGAAGCGGCTCGAGCAGGAGACCGAGAACTGGCAGCGCCTCACCGCGGCGGTGGCGCGGATCCTCCAGACGGCCTGACATGCGGTTCCTGCAGAGGCTCAAGGCACTCGTCTTCCCCCTCCGGGCGCTCGCCGGCCGCGACCGCGTCGAGCGGGACATGGACGAGGAGCTGCGCGCGCACCTCGAGATGGAGGCGGCGCACC
>DATBIZ010000554.1:0-5416 GCA_036556645.1 Vicinamibacteria bacterium
CGTTCCAGTTCAGGATCACGTTCCAGGCCAGACGGAAGTCCGACCAGGTCTGGTAGCGGTGGATCGGGTCGAAGTCGAACGCGACCACGCGGCCCTGGCCGGTCGGGATGTCGAGCAGGGCCGGCTTGCCCTCGACCTCGCGCGCGCCCTTGATGCCGCCGCTCACCACGAGGTCGTCCTTCTTCCCGTCCTTGCCGTCGTCGGCCTCGTCTTCCTCCTCGTCTTCGCGCGGCAGCGTGGTCCCCCACTGCATCACCACCCGTGCCTCGTCGGCACGGCGCACGGCGTAGAGCGGCCGCTGCTCGCGGAAGACCGAGGTGGTCTCCTCGTACCCGTACGCGATCGGGTGGTCCGGCCGCCGGAAGCGCACGCGGAGCTCGCTCCCCGGCGTGTCCACGCCGGTCGCGCGCGCGCGCCGCACGTCGCGGGCGATGCCGCCGTCGAGCGGCAGCGTCGAGGCGCCCCCCAGGGTCAGGAGCAGGCCGCCGCCGCGCACGAACTGCTCGATGTTCCCCACGCCGGCCCAGGTGAACCCGCCGGTGATGTCGGGGGACGAGGTCGGGGTGCCGTGGCTCGGGAACTCGGGCGTCTTCGTGTAGGCCAGCGGGCCGTGCCGGGGATCCATGCCGCCCACGATCTCGGTCAGGCTCGAGTAGGTGTTCGGGAACACGATCACGTCGAAGCGCTGGCGCAGGCCGCCCCGCCGCACGTCCTCGTCCATGATCAGCGTGTAGGGGATCTTCTCGTCGTCGAGGATCATCCGCAGCCAGCCCGCCGACTCGGTGTCGTCCCAGGACTGCAGCAGGGCCAGGCGCGGCAGGTCCAACGCGTGCCGGGGCACCGCGGGGGCTTCGCTGGCCGCGGTGAACTCGAGCGCGAGCTCCTTGGCCGCGCCGTCGAGCGCGGGGCCGAGCCCGGGCTGGGCGGCGATCACCCACGAGCCGGCCGGGTACTGGCCCCCGCCCGCCGTGAACGGCTTCTCGGCCGCCTCGACCTTGAAGCGCGCCAGGCGCACGCGCGCGGCCAGCAGCGACTCCTGGCCGGTGTCCCTCAGCAGGTAGAACGCGCCGTCGCCGACGACGCGCCCGGTCGGCGCGACCGGCTCCGACAGCAGCGACGCCGCCACGCCGCGCACGCTCTGGTCCGCGATCGTCTTCACCTCGAGGCCGAGCGCCACCGGCAGCGCCCAGGAGACGTCGTCGTAGGGCTCGTAGGGTGCCTTGTCCGCCGGGTACTTCTGCGGCGTGAGCAGGTCGAGCGCGTACCCGCGGTAGGGCTGGTCCATTCGCACCAGGTACGTCCCCGCCGGGAACTCGCCCTCCGCCACCTTGAACGCCTGTGAGGCCCGGTGGACCTCGATCCCGTGCGCGCGCAGCAGGTTCACCATCTCGGCCAGCCGGCGCGGGTCGTCCTGCGCCTCCGGGATCGCGATCGCGTAGGGCTTCTCCGTCTGGCCGCGCCGGATCGCGTTCGCGCCGCGCTGCCAGAACCGGCGCAGCATGTCCTGCCCGTGCAGCGCGGTGTACTGGAGCGCGGAGAGCACGGCCGTCTGCATGTAGTTGGTGTTGTTGCGCAGCGACCACTGGAACTTCTTCGGGGGCGGCAGGGTGCGGTACCAGTCCGGCTCCGTGACCGGCTTGCCCGTGTAGCGCTCGCGCTCGGGATCGAGGAACCGCTCGACGGTGTCGGCGGTGGTGTTGCCGAAGGTCTCGTAGCCCCGGCCGATCGCGTTGTGGTTGATGGCCACGGAGTCGGCGTAGATGTGGGCCCAGCCCTCGCCGAAGCCGTACGTCCACACCCCCGGCATCCCGAAGCCGGTCAGGTTCGTGACCTCGTGGAAGGCCAGCGCGTGCCACTCGGTGGTGGTGATCGGGTCCAGGTTGACGTTGTAGGGGCCCGTCCCCGTCCAGATCGAGAGCAGCGGGATCGACTCGTGCAGGTCGTGCACCACGATCGGGTGCCACTTCAGGAAGGCGTCCTGCGTGGCGCGGGTGAGCGCCAGCTTGCGCTGCACACCGTCGCGGTTGTTGTCGTGGAACACGTATTTGCCCCAGTAGGGCGGGGTGCGCGGCGGCAGGTTGTCGAAGTCGGTCTTCCCCTTCAGGTGCCGGTAGTACCAGTCCACCGCGCGGTCGCGCCCGTCGGGCTCCGCCACCGGGTTGATCAGCACGATCACGCGGTCGCGGATCTGGCGGATATGAGGCGCGTTGGAGACCGCCAGGCGGTAGGCCAGCTCCATCAGCATCTCGGGGCTTCCCGTCTCCGTCGAGTGCAGCCCGCCGTGCAGCATGTACATCGGCCGCGTGGACGCGACGATGCGCTCCATGGCGGCCTGGTCCGTGCGGCGGGGATCGGCGAGGGCGGCCGCGTCGGCGCGGTGGCGCTCCAGGTCGCGCAGCGCGGCCGCGTCCCCCACGAACACGAGCAGGATCTCGCGCCCCTCCTCGGTCGTGCCGATCACCTCCACCTTGACGCGGTCGGTCGCGGCGGCGAGCGCGCGGTAGTAGCCGTAGATCTTCGGCGTGCGCGACAGCTCCCCGGGCGCGCCCGCGATGTGGCCGAGGTGGTCCTTCGGCGAGGGCACCTTCGGGTCGTCCGGCAGGTCGGCCACCCAGGGCGAGAGGAAGCGCGGCTCGGTGGTGGCGGCGGCGATCGCCTCGCGGTAGCCCGGCTCCGGCGTGTCCACGACGTCCTGCGCGGCGAGAGGCGCGACGGCGAGCAGCGCGGCGACGGCAAGCGATCGCCAGTTCATCGAGAGGCCTCCTGGGGAGTGCGCAGCCTACCCTGAAGGGCGCCCGGGCGCATCCGCGGTCCCGTGCCCGTGTCTGTGCCTGTGCCTGTGCCCGGCCGTCGATGCACGGCCCCTATCCTCGTCCAACATCCCGTACTTCCCGCGCGACGAGGGGGAGCTGGTCGCGGTGGACGCGGTCCGAGGCGGGCTCAGGCGATCGACGCCACCTCCACCGGCTGGCCGGCGTGGAACGAGCGCGTCGCCGCCAGCGCGACGCGCAGCGCCTCGATGCCGTCCGCGAGCGTGATCGAGGGCGGCTTGCCGGAGAGCACGTTGCCGGCGAAGTCCTCGAGCTGCGCCGGGTAGGCCTCCGCGAACCGCTGCATGAAGTGCGGCACCGTGTCGTGCGCCACCCTCTTCTCGGTCATCACCATCACCGGGGTGTAGCGCAGCCATCCGATGCGCAGCGTGCCCGCCGTGCCCAGCAGCTCGGTGAGGATGTCGTAGCCGTAGATGCCGTTCCGGCTCAGGTCCACCTCGCCCAGCCTCCCGTCCGCGAAGGTCAGGGTGACGATCGCGTTGTCGAGGTCGCCGACGGTCTTGAGCTCCGGGTAGGCGAGGGTGCCGCCGATCGCGTGCACCGTCTTCACCTCGCCCATGAACCAGCGCGCGAGGTCGAAGTCGTGGATGCCCATGTCCAGGATCATGCCGCCGCTGCTCCGGGGGTCGGCGTATTCGAGGGTCGTGCGGTGGGGGTCGCGCGAGGTCGACTTGAACACCACCGGGGTGCCGATGACGCCCTCCCCCACCTGCCGCTTCGCGGCCGCGTAGCCGGGGTCGAACCGCCGCATGAAGCCCATCTGGAAGAAGCTGCCCGCGCGCTCCACCGCCGCCTTCATCTCCAGCGCCTCCGGGAGGGCCAGCGCCAGCGGCTTCTCGCAGAACGTCGGCTTGCGGCGCGAGGCGGCCGCGATCGCCAGCGCGCGGTGCGTGCTGGTGGGGCTGGCGATCACCACCGCGTCCACGGCCCGGTCGTCGAGGAGGGCCTCGGGCTCCACGTAGGAACGCGGCACGTCGAACTCGCGGGCGACCTCCTCGGCGGCGGGCGGGCTCGTGTCGGCGACCGCGACCAGGCGGGTGATCGGGATCCGGGTGGCGAGTTCGCGCGCGTAGACGCGTCCGAGCCGGCCCAGGCCGATCAGTCCGACGGCAAGCCGCTGGCGCGCACCACCTGTGGTCAAGGGACCCTCCTCCGAGCGGTGCGTAGGGTAACCCGGACGGCGCTCAGCGGAGGGCGGCGCTCGCGGCTTCCCGGCGGGCCTCCTCGCGCCACTGCTCGTTCGCGTAGATCGCGACCTCGACCCGCCGGTTGAGCTGGCGGTCGGCTTCGCTCTCGTTGGGCGCGATCGGCTCGCTCTCGCCGCGCCCTTCGGTGCGCAGGCGCCCGCGCGCCACCCCCTGCGCGGACAGGAAGTCGGCCGCCGCCCGCGCCCGCCGCCGCGACAGCTCGAGGTTGTAGTCGTCGCGGCCGGTGGCGTCGGTGTGGCCGACGATCAGCACGTCGGTGCGCGCGTTCTCGCGCAGGCTCTCGGCCAGCGCGCGCAGGTTGTCGCGCGCCTCCGCGCGCAGGGCGTCCGAGTCGAACGGGAACAGGATCCCGGACTCGAAGGTCACCGCGATGCCCTCTCCGACGCGCGACACCCTGGTCCCGGGGGGCAGCTCGCGCACCAGCTCCTCGGCCTGGCGGTCCATGCGGCGCCCGATGATCGCGCCGGCCGCGCCGCCCACCGCCGCGCCGATGATCGCGCCGCGCGCGGTGGACCCGGTGGCGTGCCCGATCGCGCCGCCGAGGACGGCCCCTCCGGCCGCACCGATCACCGCGCCCTTCTCCTGCTTCCCCCAGCTCGCGCAGCCGGCGCAGCACGCCGCGACCGCCGCCAGGGCCCCCAGCCTTCGCGCTCCAGTTGTCATCGTCGCCTCCAGGTGGATCAAGCAATGGTGGTGCCACCCCTGGCCCCGGTGCGTGCGCGCGGTCACACCGCGGCGAGGTCGCGCACCACCGCGGCCAGCGCTTCGGTCACCGTGGCGAGCGCCGCGTAGTCGAGCCGGTCCGGCGTGTCGCCCTCGGTGTGGTAGTGGGGGTTCCGGAACGGGGCGGTGTCGGTGACCATCACCGCCGGGTAGCCGTGCTGCCAGAACGACCATTGGTCGGACCAGGACACGCCGGGCACCCAGGCGGGGACGGCGGCCCCGACCACCGGGAAGCGGGTGTGGCGCTCGAACGCGCGCACCACGCGCCGCACGAGCGCGCGCCGCGCGCGGTCGGCCACGATCCCGATGAAGTTCCCCACGTCCGGGTAGGCCAGGCCGAGCGGGAACGGGTAGCGCTGGCTGCCCTTCGCCCCGGCGTAGTACCCGATGCTCTCCAGCGAGAGCATGCCCGCGACGTCGTCGCCCCGCTCGCGCAGCCGCCGCGCGTAATGGAGGCTGCCCATGTCGGCGGTCTGGAACCAGGGCGGCTCCTCGTTGACGAAGAACGCGCAGCGCACGCGGGCCCGCGGCTCCGCCCGCGCGAGCACCCGCGCGATCTCGAGCGCGGCGGCCACGCCGCTCGCGTTGTCGTCGGCGCCGGGCGATCCGGGGACGGTGTCGTAGTGCGCGCCGATCACGACCAGCGGCCCCGTG
>DATBIZ010000555.1:0-2424 GCA_036556645.1 Vicinamibacteria bacterium
CAGCGTCCTGCCGCCCGCCGCGGCCACGATCCAGCGGATCTGCGGGAAGCTGCGGTCGTCGAGCGGGAACGCCGTGAACGGCGCGAGGTCGCCCGCCGCGCGCCTCTGCGACCACGCGATCCAATCGGCGATCTGGCAGCCCAGGTGGCCGACGGGGTTCAGCAGCGAGCCGCCGAGGCAGGCGAAGGTCTTCTGCAGCTCGGCGCCGCGCTCGATGTCGGGGGTGCCCGCCTGGCCGCCCTGGTGCGGCGCGGCGAGGGTCACCACCTCGGCGATGCGCTTGCCCGCCAGGCGCAGCTCGTCGTAATGGCGGTACACGAGCTGGCGCGCGATGACCCCGCCGAAGCTGCCGGCCAGGATCGTGATCTCGGACGTGGACGGCAGGGCCTTGATGGCCTCGGACATGCCGCGGGCGACCGCCCAGATCTCGAAGCTGGTGACGTCGAACTCCACGGTCCCGAAGTCGCCCCGGTCCGTCAGGGACACGTTGCAGGGGGTGACGGCGCAGCTCTGCTCGGGGTTCACGCCTCCGTCACACAACGTGCGGCAGCCGCCGTTCCCGGTGCAGGCCTGGCCGGCCCGCGGCCCGCCCGAGCACGTGCCCTCGTCGTCGTCTTCGTTCGCGAAGTCGCAGGTGTGCGGCGCGCGATCGCAGAGGGCGCCGCTGGCCGGGTCCACGGTCAGCTCGCGCGCCTTCACCTTGCGCGGCGTCGATTCGGGGCCGGCGTTCCAGTCCAGGCCGTAGACCTGCCGGATGTTCGGCACCTGGAACTTGAGCTGGTGCGCGAGCCCGCCCACGTCGTGGTCGAGGTCGCTCCAGTCGCCGCCGCGGCCGTGGATCAGGAACACGGTCCGCGGCCCGCCGCGCGGCACCTCGGCGGCCGGCCAGGCCATCGGGTCGGTGCCGCACTCGCCGAAGTCCTCGTGCCGGATGGAGAGGCCGGCCGCGCAGGGGCCGGTCACGTGCTCGAAGATCGAGCACGGGCGCTGGCCGTTCCGACCGCAGTCGGCCGGCAGCAGGTCCATGCAGCGCAGGGCGAGCCCGCCGCTGCCGAACTCCAGCACCTCCGTGAGGCCGTCCTTGCACGAGGGAAGGTTCTCGAGCACGGTGCACGGCCGCTCGTCCAGGCCGCCGCAGAAGGGCGGGAACCCGTCCGCGTCGAGCCGGATGCAGGTCCCGCCCGGGAACGGCACCTCGCGGAGGAAGGACTGGCAGGAGCTGATGCCGTTGGCGATCTGGACGACGATGTCGCAGGCCGCCTGGTCCTCGTGGCCGCAGTGCGCCGGAAACAGGTCGTCCAGGTGACGGCAGACGCCCCCGCTCTTCCGCAGGCCGGACTGGCACTCCTGGTAGTGCTGGCTCAGCGTGCAGGCCGACTCGTCGCGGCCCCCGCACGCCGCGGGGAAGCTGCTGGAATAGCAGGTGCCGAGCGAACAGGGCACCTCGACGCCGAACACCACCGGCCCATGCCCGGCGCCCGGGCCCCCGACGAACGTGACCAGCCCCCCGTCGCAGGGCAGCAGGTTGTCCGTCTCCGGCGGGACGGCGCAGCAGTGCCTCTGCAGCGCGCCACCGCAGGAGCCGTTGCGGTTGCCCGCTTCCGCGACCTCCTCGCCGCACACCGACAGCGCCAGACCTGCCAGCCACAGGCCGAGTCCCCTTCGCATGTTCCCCGCCTTTTGGCCGGAAGTTCGGCGTGGAACGGCCTGCGCGCCACGGAAACCCGGCGCCAATCCACCTGACACCGGAACTGACGGATCGGCCTGGCTTTCCGCGGACGGTTGACACCGGACCCGGGTGTAGAATCCGGCCGGAGCCCGACATGCCTCAGCTCCAGGGCGGCCGCTGGACCCTCCGTTTCGGTGCGTTCGAGGTGGACCGCGCGGGCGAGCTGCGCAAGAACGGCGCCCGCGTGCGGCTGCGCGGCCAGCCCCTTCACGTCCTCCAGATGCTCGTCGCGCGCCCGGGCGAGATCGTGACCCGCGAGGCGCTGCGCCGGTCGCTGTGGCCGGAGGGCACGTTCGTGGACTTCGACGCCAGCATCAGCGCCGCGGTGCGGCGTCTCCGCGCGGCCCTCGACGACCAGGCGGCCATCCCGCGCTTCGTCGAGACGATCCCCGGCCAGGGCTACCGTTTCATACAGGCGGTCCAGGTGGCCGAGGCCGCGGAGGTCGGCGCCGGCGCCACGTCCGGACGCCATCCCTCGCGGATGCGCCGGCCCGCGGCGATCGCGATCGGCGCGGTTTCGGCCCTGGGGGCGGTGGCGGCCATGACCGCCGGCGGCTGGCGGCCGCCCGAGCGCACCGGAGCCGGACCGGGTGCCTCCCCGGCGCCGGTGGCCGCGCGCCGCGTCGAGCCAGCGGCCGTCGCGGCCTACCGCAAGGGCCGCTACTTCTGGAACCAGCGCGGCCGCAGCCCCGATG
>DATBIZ010000556.1:0-19883 GCA_036556645.1 Vicinamibacteria bacterium
GCGGCCACCCGCTGCGCGAACTCGTCGAGCACCGGATCCATCGCCGCCGAATGGAACGCGTGCGAGGTGTGCAGCCGCCGGCACTCGACGCCGGCGGCGCTCAGGCGCGCGGCCAGGTCCTCGACCTCCTCCACGGGACCGGCCGCGACCGACAGCGCGGGCCCGTTCGCGGCGGCCAGGCTCAGCGCGCCGTCGAGCCGCGCGCGCAGCTCGCTCTCCGGCAGCGGCACCGCGAGCATGGCGCCGGGCGGGACCCGCTGCATGAGCCGGCCCCGCTCGGCCACCAGCGCGAGCGCGTCCTCGAGCGAGAAGACGCCGGCCAGGCAGGCCGCCACGTATTCGCCGACGCTGTGCCCCAGCATGGCCTCGGGACGGACGCCCCAGCGCATCCACTGCGTGGCCAGCGCGTGCTCCACCGCGAACAGCGCCGGCTGCGCGAGCGCGGTCTGCTCGAGGCGCCGGGCCGCCTCCTCCTCCGCGCCGGGCGCCGGAAAGAGGACCTCGCGCAGGTCCAGGCCGAGGGCCGGCGCGAGCCGGCCGGCGGCATGGTCGAGCGCGTCGCGGAACCCGGGCGCGCGCGCGTAGAGGCCGCGCGCCATGTTCACGTGCTGCGCGCCCTGGCCGGGGAACAGGAACGCGACCGGCCGCGAGGCCGCCACGGCTTCGCTGCTTCCGGCGGGTGCGGCCTCGAGCGCGCGGCGGCCCGAGGCCGCGTCGCGCGCCACCACCGCGCGGCGGTGCCGGAAGCCCCGGCGGCCGACCTGCAGCGTGTAGGCGACGTCGGCCAGGTCCGCGCCGGGGTGCGCCTCGAGATGAGCGGCCAGGTTCCGCGCGGCGGCCTCGAGCGCGGTGGGCGTCCGCGCGGACAGCACCAGGAGCTGCGGTCCTGCGGACCCCTCGGCGCCGGCGGCGACCGGCGGCGCCTCCTCGAGCACGACGTGCGCGTTGGTCCCGCCGAGCCCGAACGAGCTGACGCCGGCGCGGCGGGGCGCGCCCCCGCGCGGCCAGTCCGCGAGCCGCGCGTTCACGCGGAACGGGCTCGCGGCGAAGTCGATCTTCGGGTTCGGCTCCTCGAAGTGCAGGCTCGGGGGGATCTGGCCGTGCTTCAGCGCGAGCACGGTCTTGATCAGGCCGGCCACGCCCGCCGCCGCGTCGAGATGGCCCACGTTGGTCTTCACGGAGCCGAGCGCGCACCACGGAGAGCCCGGCCGCGTCCCGAACGCGCTGGCCAGCGCCTCGACCTCGATGGGGTCGCCGAGCGCGGTGGCGGTGCCGTGGGCCTCGACGTAGGTGATCGTGCCCGGGTCCACGCCGGCCGCGCCCTGCGCCGCCGCGATCACCGCGGCCTGGCCGGCCACGCCGGGCGCCGTGTAGCCGACCTTGACCGCGCCGTCGTTGTTGATCGCGGAGCCCAGGATCACCGCGTCGATCGCGTCGCCGTCCGCGACCGCGTCGCGCAGGCGCTTGAGGACGACCACGCCGACCCCGTCGCCGCCCACGGTGCCGCGCGCCCGCCGGTCGAACGTGCGGCAGTGCCCATCGGGCGAGCGGATCCCCTCCTCTTCGTAGAGGTAGCCCGCCTTGCGCGGCGCGCCCACGGAGACGCCGCCGGCCAGCGCGACGTCGCACTCGCCGCCGAGCAGCGCGCGGCAGGCCAGGTGCACGGCCACCAGCGAGGTCGAGCAGGCGGTCTGCACGTCCACGCTCGGCCCGCGCAGGTTCAGCTTGTAGGAGACGCGGGTGGTCAGGTAGTCCTTGTCGCTGGAGAGCAGCCCGCCCAGGCCGCCGAGCGCCGACGCCCCGTCCGGGTGGGAGAGCAGGCTCAGCGCGTAGGCGTTCGGGCTGGTGCCGGCGTACACGCCGATGCGGCCGTGGTAGCGGTCCGGGTCGTATCCCGCGTGGTCCAGGGCCGCGGAGGCGGTCTCCAGGAAGAGCCGCTGCTGCGGGTCGATGATCTCGGCCTCGCGCGCGTTGTAGCCGAAGAACGCCGCGTCGAACAGCTCCGCCCCCTCCACCACGCCGCGCGCGGGCACGTAGCGGTGGTCGCGCACCAGCTCGGGCCGGTGCCCCTCGGCCTCCAGCTCCTCGCGCGTGAAGAACGTGATCGACTCCACGCCGTCGCGCAGGTTGCGCCAGAACGCGTGGAGGTCCGCCGCGCCCGGGAAGCGCCCGGCCATGCCGACGATGGCGATCGCGCGGTCCTCCGAGGGCGCGCCCGCGGCGGCCTCGCCCACCGGCGCGGGCTGCGCGGGCGCATCCGCGCCGCCGGCCAGGTGGCGCGCGAGGGCCGCGATGGTCGGGTGCTCGAACAGGTCCACGATCCGCAGGTCCGCGCCGAGCGATTCCGCGAGCCGGCCGTGGACGCGCAGCAGCGTCAGCGAATGGCCCCCGAGGTCGAAGAAGTTGTCCTCGACGCCGACCGCGTCGAGGTGGAGCACCTCGCGCCAGACCGCGGCGACCGTTTCCTCCAGGTCCCCGCGCGGCGGCACGCGCGTCGGGCCCTCCGCCGCGCGCTCCCCGGGCGCGGGCAGGGCGCGCCGGTCCACCTTGCCGTTCGGGCCGAGCGGGAGCTGGGCGAGCGCCACCACCGCGGAGGGCACCATGTACTCGGGCAGCCGCTCCTTCAGGTGCGCCTTCAGCGCGGCCGGGTCCACGCGCTCGCGCGTGGTCACGTACGCGACCAGCCGCTTCTCGCCGGGCACGTCCTCGCGGACGACCGCCACCGCCTCGCCGACCGCGGGATGGCGGGCGAGCACGGCCTGCACCTCGCCCAGCTCCACCCGGAAGCCGCGCAGCTTGACCTGGTCGTCGCGCCGCCCGAGGAACTCCAGCACGCCCGAGGCCCGCCACCGCACCTGGTCGCCGGTGCGGTACAGGCGCTCGCCCGCCCGCTTCGAGAACGGGTCCGGCACGAAGCGCTCGGCGGTCAGCTCGGGACGGCCGCGGTAGCCGCGCGCCAGGCCGTCGCCGCCGATGTACAGCTCGCCGGGCACCCCGACCGCCACCGGGCGCAGCGCCGCATCCAGCACGTGCACGCGGGTGTTCGCGATCGGCGCGCCGATGGGGATCGAGCCCGCGCCGGGCGCGAGGTCCGCCGGGATGGCGTGGCAGCAGGTGAACGTGGTGCTCTCGGTGGGGCCGTAGCCGTTGACGATCCGCGTGCCGGGCAGGGCGGCCTGCGCGCGCCGCACGTGCGCGACGGAGAGCGCCTCGCCCCCGATCAGGAGCTGCCGGAGCCCGCGCAGCGCCCCCGCGTCTTCGTCCACGATCGCGTTGAACAGCGAGGCGGTCAGCCAGCACGCGGTCACGCCCTCGCGCTCGATCACCTCGCGCAGCGCGCGCGCGCTGGGCACGCGGTCGGGGAAGAGGACGCAGGCCCCGCCGTGCAGCAGCGGTCCCCACAGCTCGAGCGTGGAGGCGTCGAACGCGACCGGGGCGAGCTGCAGGAACGTCTCGGACGGGCCGAGCTCCGCGAAGGTGGTGCCGAAGAGCAGCCGCAGCACGCCGCGGTGCCGGACCTCGACGCCCTTGGGCAGGCCGGTGGAGCCCGAGGTGTACGTGACGTAGGCGAGGTCGTCCGGCCCCGCGGTGTCGTCGAGCGGCGCGTCGGGCCGCGCGGACCAGGCCTCCGCGTCGCGGTCCAGGCACACGAGGCGCGCGGCGCCCGCCGGCAGGCGTCCGAGCGCGTCCTGGTGCGCGACGAGCACGGCGATCCGCGCGTCGTCGAGCATGAACGCGAGGCGCTCCCGCGGGTAGGCCGGGTCGAGGGGCACGTAGGCGCCGCCGGCCTTGGCGATCGCGAGCAGCGCGACCGGCAGGTCGAGCGAGCGCGGGACGGCCACGCCGACCGCGACGTCCGGCCCTACCCCGAGCGCGCGCAGGTGGCGCGCGAGCCGGTTCGAGCGCCGGTCCAGCTCCTCGTAGCTCAGCGCGGCGCCCTGGAAGCGGACGGCCACCGCGCCGGGCCGCCGGGCGGCCACGTCGCGGAAGACGCTCCCGATCGTCGCCACCGGATAGTCCGCCGCGGTCGCGTTCCACGCCGCGATCAGCCGCTGGTCCTCCGCCGGCTGGAGCGGCACGTCCTCCACCCGCCCCTCGGCGAGCGCGGGCAGGGCCTCGAGCACGGCGCGCAGGTGGTCGTGCAGCCGCTCGAGCGTCGCCTCGTCGAACCGGCCGGCGTCGTAGACCAGGCGCCCGCCGAGCGCCGCGGCCGCGCCGGCCACCAGCACCAGCGGGTAGTTGGTCGTCTCGCGGATGCCGAGGCTCGCCAGCCGGGGCTCCTGCGCCAGGTCGAGGAGCGCCGGGTCCACCGGGTAGTTCTCGAAGACGACCAGGCTCTCGAACAGCGGCCGGCCGGCCGGCACCGCGCTCCAGCGCTGCACGTCGGCCAGCGCGCTCGTCTCGTGCTCTCGCTGCTCGAGCTGGCGGTCCTGCAGCGCCCGCAGCCAGGCGACCAGCGGCTCCGAGGGGTCGAGCCGCGCGCGCAGCGGCAGCGTGTTGATGAACAGGCCGATCATCCGCTCCACGCCCGGCAGCGCGGGCGGCCGTCCCGACACGGTCACGCCGAACACCACGTCGCGCTCGCCGCTGTAGCGGCTCAGCACCAGCGCCCAGGCGCCCTGCACCAGCGTGCTCAGCGTGAGGCCGTGGCGGCGGCCGAACGCCCGCAGCGCCGCGGTCGCCTCCCCCGACAGCGTGAACGGCCGCTCCCCGGCCGCGGCCGCGGCGTCCGCGCGCGCCGGCCGGTCCACTCCCAGCGGCGTCGGCGCGGCGAAGCCGGCCAGCTCCGCGCGCCAGTAGCGCTCCGCGGCCGCCGCGTCGCGCCGGCCCAGCCAGGCCACGAACTCGCGGTAGGGACGCGGGTCCTCGAGCGCGGCCTCGCCGCCGCGCGTGAACGACCGGTACAGCGCCAGGACCTCCTTCCAGAGCAGGGGCACGCACCAGCCGTCGAGCAGCGCGTGGTGGAAGGTCCAGAGCAGCCGGTGGCTGCGCTCGCCGAGCCGCACCAGGCTGAAGCGCAGGAGCGGCGCACGCTCCAGCGCGAAGCCGCGGCGCCGGTCCGCCTCGAGCAGCTCCGCGAACGCGCGCTCCTGCTCCTGCGGCGAGCGCGGGCTCCAGTCGTCGTCGTCCCAGGCCGCGGTGGCGCCGCGCTCGACCACCTGCAGCGGCCGCGGCAGCCCCATCCAGCGGAAGCTCGTCCGCAGCACCGCGTGCCGCTCGATCACCCGCTCCCACGCCCGCCGCAGCGCGGCCGCGTCGAGCCGGCCGTCGAGCGCGTAGACGCCCTGCTCCAGGTACGGCGCGCGCTCGGGCGAGACCAGCGAGTGCAGGAGCATGCCCTCCTGCATCGGGGAGAGCGGGTAGACGTCGTCCACCCGCCGGTCGCCGACGACGCGGTCGAGCTGCTCCTGGTCGAGCCCGGCCAGCGGGAAATCGGAGGGCGCGTAGCCCGCCGCGCCGGCGCGCGCCTCCTCGATCAGCGCGAGCAGCGAGGCCTCGAAGCGGCCGGCCAGCGCCTGGACGGTCGCCTCGTCGTGGAAGGCCTCGCTGGAGGCGAACTCGACGTGCAGGCGTCCGCCGCCGACCAGCGCGTTGATCTCGAGGAGGTGCGCGCGGCGTGCGCGCGCGCTGCGCGTGGGGCCCGCCGGCTCGGCGGCGGGGGCGAGCGTGGCCTCGGGCCCCAGCACCTGGTCGAACTGCCCCAGGTAGTTGAACGAGACCTCGGGCGCGGCGGGCCGCGCCGCCCCGGTCAGGTACCGGAGCACGCCGTAGCCCAGGCCGTGGTTCGGCACGCGGCGGAGCTGCTCCTGGACGCCCTTCATCGCCCGTCCCCGGCCGCCGGCGGCGCGGCGCAGGCGCACCGGGTAGATCGCCGTGAACCAGCCGACCGTGCGCGAGAGGTCCACGTCCTCGAACAGGTCCTCGCGCCCGTGGCCCTCGAGGTCCAGGAGCAGCTCGTCGCGGCCGGTCCAGGCCGCGAACGCTTCGAGCACCGCCGTGAGCAGCAGGTCCGCCACGGCCGCGCGGGACGCCGCCGGGACCTCGTGCAGCAGCGCGCGCGTGCGCTCCGCGTCGAGCACGACCGAGACCGTGCGCGCGCTCGCGACCGTGTTCGCGGCGCCGTCGGCCGCGCGGTCCACCGGCAGCGGGGCGGCGGGAGCGGACAGCTCGCCTTCCCAGTAGGCGCGCTCGCCGTCCGTCCCGCCGGCCTGCGCGTGCGCGAGCAGCCGCTGCGCCCATGCCTGGAACGAGGTGGTCTTCGGCGGCAGCCCGGCCGCGTCCCCGTGCAGCAGCGCCTGCAGGTCCTCGAGCAGCACGCGCCAGGAGACGCCGTCCACGACCAGGTGATGCGCCACGATCAGCAGCCGCGCCGGCTGCCCCTCCCCGAGGCGGAACAGCGCCATCCGCCACACCGGGCCGCGCTCGAGGTCGAGGCTGCGCTGGGCCTCCGCCGCGGCGCGCGCGATCGCGCCGCGGCGCTGCTCCTCGGGCACGTCCGAGAGGTCGGCCACCTGGAACGGCGCCGCGGTCTCCACGCCCTCGAACCGCTGCTCCCACCCGCCGGCCCCGTTCACGAACCGGGCGCGCAGCGCGTCGTGGTGGTCCTGCAGCGCGCGCGCCGCGCGCTCGAGGCGCTGCTCCGGCACGTCGGGCCGCACCTCGAGCATCACGGCCTGGTTGAAGTGCCACGGCTCCTCGAGCGCCTGCTCGAACAGCCAGCGCTGCGCCGGCACGAGCGGCACCGGGCCGGTCACGGGCCCCTGCTCGGCCTGCGCCCGCGCGCCGGTGCCCGCCGCCGCGGCCAGCTCGGCCAGCGTCTGCTGCTGGAAGAGCTGCTTCACGGTGATCCGCACGCCCGCGGCCGCCGCGCGCGCCACCACCTGGAGGCTCAGGATCGAGTCGCCCCCGAGCGCGAAGAAGTTGTCGCGGATGCCGACCACGGGCACGCGGAGCACGTCGGTCCAGATGTGCACCAGCGCCGCCTCGGCCGCGGTGCGCGGCGCCTCGTAGTCCCCGCCCTCCTCCGCCCCCGCCGGCGGCGGCAGCGCGCGGCGGTCCACCTTGCCGTTCGGGCTGACCGGGATCGCGTCGAGCACGACCAGCGCGGAGGGGACCATGTACTCCGGCAAGCGGCTGCGCAGCGCGTGCCGGAGCGCGCCCACGTCCGGCGGCGATCCCGCGACGCCGGTCACGTAGGCGACCAGCCGCTTGTCTCCGGGCTGGTCCTCGCGCACGGCCGCCACCGCCTGCTTCACGCCCGGCTCCGCGGCGAGGGCCGCCTCGATCTCGCCGAGCTCGATGCGGTGGCCGCGCACCTTCACCTGCTGGTCGGCGCGGCCGAGGAACTCGAGCACGCCGCCGGGCAGCCAGCGCACCCGGTCGCCGGTGCGGTAGAGCCGGCCGCCGGGCTCGGCCGCGAACGGATCGGGCACGAAGCGCTCGGCGGTCAGGTCCGGCCGCCGCGCGTAGCCGCGGGCCAGCCCGTCCCCGCCGATGAACAGCTCGCCCGCGACGCCGACCGGGACGGGCCGCAGGCCCTGGTCGAGCACCCAGGTCCGCGTGCCCGCGATCGGCGGCCCGATGGGGACCGAGCGGGCCTCCGCGGGCAGGTCGCGCGGGATCTCGAAGCAGCACGTGAAGGTGGTGCTCTCGGTCGGGCCGTAGCCGTTGACGATCCGCGTGCGCGGCAGCGCGGCCAGCGCGCGGCGCACGTGGGCCACCGACAGGGCCTCCCCCCCGATCAGGAGCTGCGCGAGGCCGCCGAGCGCGGAGGGGTCCTCGTCCACGACCGCGTTGAACAGCGAGGCGGTCAGCCACATCGTGGTGACGCCTTCGCGCCGGATCGTCTCGCCCAGCTCCGCCGGAGACGGCACCCGCTCCGGGTGGATCACGCAGCGGCCCCCGTGCAGCAGCGGCCCCCACAGCTCGAGCGTCGAGGCGTCGAAGCTGACCGGCGCGAGCTGCAGGAAGACCTCCTGCGGCCCGAACCGCGCGTATTCGGCGCCGAACACCAGCCGCAGCACGCCACGGTGGCGGACCTCGACGCCCTTCGGCACGCCGGTGGAGCCCGAGGTGTACGTGACGTAGGCCAGGTCGTCGAGGGTGGCGCCGCTCGCGACCGGGCCGTCGCCGAGCGCCTCGATGGCCTCGCGCTCGCGGTCCAGGCACACGACCCGCGCCGCTCCCGCGGGCAGGCGGCCGAGGACGCGCCCGTCCGTGAGCAGCACCGGCAGCGCGGCGTCCTCCGCCATGAAGGCCAGGCGCTCGAGCGGGTAGCTCGGATCGAGCGGCACGTAGGCGCCGCCCGCCTTCAGGATCCCGAGCAGCGCGACCGGCAGCTCCAGCGACCGCTCGAGCGAGACGCCGACGCGGACGTCGGGGCCGACGCCGAGGGCGCGCAGGTGGCGGGCGAGCCGGTTCGAGCGGCGGTCCAGCTCCTCGTAGGTCAGCGTGCGCCCCTCGAACGAGGCCGCGATCGCGCGTGGCCGCTCCGCCGCGACCTGCGCGAACACGTCGCCGATCGGCCGCACCGGATAGGGCCGCGCGGTGTCGTTCCAGGAGGCGAGCAGGCGCTCCTCGCCCTCGCTCCAGAGCGGCAGGTCGGCGAGGCGCCGGCCCGGGTCCGCGAGCGCGGATTGGAGCAGCATCCGCAGGTGCCGGGCCATCCGCTCGATGGTGGCCGGCTCGAACAGGTCGGCCGCGTACTCGAGCACGCCGGCGAGGCCGCCGTCCGCCTCCGCCACGAACAGGGTCAGGTCGAAGCGGGCGCTCTGCTGCAGCGGCGGCAGCAGCGCCGTCTGCAGGCCCTCCATCTCGAGCGCGGGCAAAGGCGCGTTCTGGAAGGCGAGCACGGCCTGGAACACCGGGTTGTGGCTCAGCGCGCGCTCGGGCTGCAGCTCGTCGATCAGCTCCTCGAACGGCAGGTCGGCGTGCGCGTAGGCGCCCAGCGCCGCCTCCCGCACGCGCTGCAGCAGCGCGCGGAGGCTCGGGCGGCCGGACAGGTCGAGCCGCATCACGAGCGTGTTGACGAACAGCCCGATCAGGCCCTCGGTCTCGCCGCGGCCGCGGCCCGCGATCGGCGTGCCGAGCACGATCTCGTCCTGGCCGGTGTAGCGCTGCAGCAGCGCCGCGAACGCGGCGAGCAGAGTCATGAACGGCGTGCATCGCTCGCGGCGGCTCACCGCGCGCAGCTCGTCCGCGAGCGGGCGGGGGATCTCCACCGGCTGCCGTCCCCCGCGCAGGCTGGGCAGCGCCGGCCGCGCGCGGTCCGTGGGCAGCTCGAGCACGGAGAGCGGGCCGGCCAGCCGCTCGCGCCAGTACGCGAGCTGCGACTGCAGCACGTCGCCGCGCAACCGCTCCCGCTGCCAGGCCGCGAAGTCCGCGTACTGCACCGTCGGCTCGGGCAGCGGCGAGGGCCGCCCGGCCGCGAAGGCCGTGTAGAGCGCGCCGAGCTCGCCGGCCAGCACGCCCATGGACCAGGCGTCCGTGACGATGTGATGCAGCGAGAGGACGAGCACGTGGTCGCGCTCGCCCAGGCACAGGAGCGCGGCCCGGAAGAGCGGCCCCTCGACGAGGTCGAACGGCCGGGACGCCTCCACCTGCGCGAGGCGCCACGCCTCGTCCTCGCCGCCGGCCGCGACCTCGTGGCGGACGAGGGCCACCGCGCCCGCCGGGCGGAGGCGCAGCCGCGGCTCGCCGGCGGACGCGTCCACGGTCGCGCGCAGCACCTGGTGGCGGCGCGCGACCTCGTCGAGCGCGCGCTGCAGCGCGGACGGCGACAGGTCGCCCGACAGCCGATAGGCCCAGCAGACGTTGTAGGCGGCGCTGCCGGGCGCGATCTGCTCGAGGAACAGCATCCGCTGCTGGGCGAAGGACAGCGGCGCCAGGTCGGAGCGCTCGCCGGCCTGCAGGGGCGGCACCGCGGCGGCGGCGGTCCCGCGCAGCGCGGCCTCGACCGCCGCCGCGAGCCCGGCCACGGTCGGCGACTCGTACAACGCGCGGATCGGCAGCTCGATCCCGAACGCGGCGCGGACGCGGGCGACCACCTGGGTGGCGCGCAGCGAGTGGCCGCCCAGCGCGAAGAAGTCGTCGTGGATCCCGAACGCGCCGGTCTGGAGGACCTCGCGCCAGACGCCGGCGATCTCCTCCTCGACCGGGCTTCGGGGCCCCACGCCCGCGGCGGCCGCCGCCGCCGCGGGCGCTTCGGGCGCGGGCAGCGCGCGGCGGTCGAGCTTGCCGTTGGCGGTGAGCGGCAGCGCGTCCAGGCGCACGAACGCGGAGGGCACCATGTAGTCGGGCAGGCGGCCGGCGAGGAACCGCTTGAGCTCCGCGGCGTCCGGCGCCCCCGTCTCGGCGACGACGTAGGCGACCAGCGTGGGCTCTCCGCCGTCGGCGCGGGCGACCACCGCGGCCTGGCGCAGCGCGGGATGGCGCGCGAGCAGCGCGGCGACCTCGCCCGGCTCCACCCGCGCGCCGCGGATCTTCACCTGGTCGTCGAGGCGGCCGGCGATCTCGAGCGCGGCGTCCAGGCGGTGCCGGCCGCGGTCGCCGGTGAAGTAGAGCAGGTCGTCCGGGTCCTCCCGGGCCGGGTTCGGCCGGAAACGGCGCGTCTGCTCCTCGGGGACGTTGACGTAGCCGAGCGTCCGGTACGGCGTCCGGATCACGATCTCGCCCCACTCGGCGACGCCGCAGGGGCGGCCGTTCTCCGCGAGCACCAGGGCCTGGGCGCCGGGCAGCGGCCGTCCGACCGGCTGCACGTCGTCGCCGGGATCGTCGGGGACCACGTAGGCGCACTTGGCCAGCGTGGTCTCGGTGGGGCCGTACAGGTTCACGATCCGCGCCTGCGCGCCGAAGGCGTCGCGCCAGCGCCGGACGAGGGTGCCCGGCAGCGGCTCGCCGGCGAAGAAGACCCGCCGCAGCGCCGGCAGCCTCACGGCCGTGGGCTGCGCGAGCCAGCTCTGGGCCAGGCTCGGCACGGTGTGCAGCACCGTGATCCGCTGCTCCTCGAGCCAGGGCAACACGCGGTCCGCGCCCAGGTCGCGCTCCTCGCCGGGCAGGCACAGCGTCGCGCCGCTGGTCAGCGGCAGGAAGATCTCGCGGAGCACGACGTCGAACGAGAGCCCGGTGAGCTGCGACGAGCGGTCGCCGGGACCGACCTCGAAGGTGGCTCGCTGCCACGTCACGAAGTGGCTCAGCCCGGCGTGCGTGCCGAGCACGCCCTTGGGCCCGCCGGTCGTGCCCGAGGTGAAGAACACGTACGCGGCGGGCGGCAGCGCGATGGGCTCGGCCGGCGGCGGCTCGCTCCCCCGCGCGCGGCCGGTGGCGCCGTCGAGGTCCACGACCGCTCCCTCCGCGCCGTCCCACCACGCCTCGTCGCCGGCGCCGCCGGCGAGGCGGACCAGGCGCGTGGCCCGCGCCTCGCGGCACATCAGCCGGCGCCGGTCCGCCGGCAGCCGGCGGTCGAGGATCAGCGCCACGCCACCCGCGTGCAGGGCGCCGAGCAGCCCGGCGATCAGCCCGAAGCAGGACCGTCCGTCGAGCGCCACCACCTCGCCCGGGCGCAGCCCGCTCGCGCGCAAGGCGCCCGCGGCCCGCCGCGCCCGCGCCTGCAGCTCGGCGTAGGTCAGCGAGCCGCCGGGGCCGCGGAGCGCGACCGCGCCCGGATCGCGCTCGACGCAGGCGTCGAACAGCGCCGTGACCGCGGGCCGCTCCTCGGCCACGAGCGGCACGGCGGGATCCGGCAGCACTGCGAGGCTGGCGGTCGTCCGGAGCGAGATCGCGTCGAGCCGCGCCTCGGGGCTCCGCGCGACCTGCTCGAGGACGGCCGCGACCTGCGCCAACCGCTCGCGGATCCAGGCTGCTTCGAAGCGGCCGCCGTCGTAGCTCAGCGCGAGCAGCGTTCGCGCGCCCGGGTTGATCCGGAGGTGGAGCGCGTAGTTGGAGCGCACCCAGTTCCCGATCCCGGCCACGCCGATTCCCGCCGACCATTCCGTCGAGGCCTGCTCCCAGGGATAGTTCTCGAACACGACCAGGCTCTCGAACAGGGGCAGCGAGCGCGGGACGGCGCTCCACCCCTGCACGTCCACCAGCGACACGTGCTGGTGCGGCTGCATCTCGAACTGCGCGTCCTGGAAGCGGCGGGCCCACGAGAGGAACGGCGCCTCGCCTTCGACGCGGACGCGCACGGGCAGCGTGCGGACGAACAGGCCCACCATGGACTCCACGCCGGGAAGCTCGGGAGGACGGCCGGAGAAGACGGCCCCGAACGCGACGTCCTCCTCGCCGGCGTGGCGGCTCAGCACCACGGCCCACGCGGCGTTGAACAGCGTGTTCAGGGTCAGCCGGTGGCGGCGGACCAGCGCCTGCAGCGCGACCCCGGTGTCTTCCGCGAGCGCGAGCGTCTCCTCGCCCCGGCCGCCGTCGCGCGCGGGCGGAGGGGCCCGCAGCGGCGTCGGCGCGGCGAAGCCGTCGAGCGTCCGGCGCCAGAACGCCTCCGCGGCCGGCGACGGCCCTGCCTGCGCCCATTGGATGTAGTCGCGGTAGGCGGGCGCGGGCGGCAGCACGGGCTCGCGGCCCTGCAGGCCCGCCTCGTAGCAGGCACGCAGCTCGCGATCGATCACGGCCGCGGACCAGCCGTCGAGGAGCAGGTGGTGGAACGTCCACACGAGCCGGTACTCCGCGTCGGCGAGGCGGATCAGGCACAGCCGCATCGGAGGCGCCTTCGCCACGTCGAAGCCCAGTTCGCGGTCCGCCTGCAGCAACGCCGGCAGCGCGGCGTCGCGCTCGCGCTCGGGGCGGCCGCGCCAGTCGAGGGTGGTCCAGGCGATCCCCGGGCGGCGGAGCACCACCTGCACGGGGCGGGCCTGGCCTTCCCACAGGAACACCGTGCGCAGGATCGCGTGCCGGTCCACCACCCGCCGCCACGCGGCCTCGAAGCAGGCCACATTCAGCGGTCCCTGGTAGGCGACGGTCACCTGCTGTGCGTAGACGGGCCCGTCCGCGCCGTAGAGCGAGTGGAAGAGGATCCCCTCCTGCGTCGGCGAGAGCGGGTACACGGCTTCGATGCGGTCGGTGGTCATCGCGGCAACTCCGCCGAACGCTCCAGCTCCGCGCCGATCGCGGCCAGGTCGGCGGCGGTCAGCGCGCCGGCGTCGTGAACCGTGCCCCCGACGTCGGAGGCGGCGGCCGCTGGCTCGGCGTCGCCGCCCGTCGCGATCACCGCCGCCAGCTCCCCCGGCGTCGGGTGGTCGAGGAGCTGCTTCAGGCTCACGCGCAGTCCCAGCGCGCTCGCCCTCGTGATCACCTGCAGGCCCATGATCGAGTCGCCGCCGAGGGCGAAGAAGTCGTCGGCCGGCCCCGCCTGCTCGACGTGCAGCACGTCCCGCCACAGCCGCGACAGCCAGCGCGCGAGCACGTCGCGGCGGCCGTCGGCGCCGGCGCCGGCCAGCTCGCGCTGCAGCGCCGACGCTTCGGCGGCCGGAGCGGCCTGGCCCGCGGTCTCGGGGGTCGGCGCCTCGATCTCCTCGAGCAGGCGCCGGCTGCCCCGGGCCTCGTAGACCGTGCGGAAGGTCCGCCAGTCCACCGACGCCACGGTCGCCTCCGAGACCCCGGCCGCGAGCAGTTGCTCGAGCGCGCGCAACCCTTCGGCCGCCGGGAGCGGCCGCACCCCCATGCGGCCCAGCCACTCGCGCGAGTCGCCGGCGGCCATGCCGCCGCCCTCCCAGGGGCCCCACGCCACGCTCAGGCCCGGCAGGCCGCGGCGGCGCCGCTCGCGGATCAGCGCGTCCACGGCCTGGTTGGCCGCGGCGTAGTGCGCGAGGCCGACGGCGCCCCAGACGCCCGACGCCGACGAGAACGCGACGAACAGCTCGAGCGGCGCGTCCCGGGTCAGCTCGTGGAGCACGTGCGCGCCGAGCAGCTTCGCGCGGAACGTCGCGCGCACCTGATCGGCGCCGAGCGCGGCGAGCGCGCAGGGGTCCATGATGCCGGCGGCGTGGACCACCCCGCGCAACGGAGCGCTCGCTCCGGCCAACACCTCCCGCATCCGTTCGCGGTCGGCCGCGTCGGCTTGCGCCACCCGGACCTCGACGCCGTCCGCGCTCCACCGTGCGATCGCGGCCTGCGCGTCCGGCGACGCCTGGCGCCGGCCCACCAGCACGAGGTGCCGCGCGCCGCGCGCCACGAGCCAGCCGGCGACGCGGAGGCCGAGCGCGCCGAGGCCGCCGGTGACCAGGTAGGCCCCGTCGGGGCGGAGAACGGGCGCCGGCAGCGCCTCCGCGGCACGCGGCACCAGCCGCGCGACGTAGCGGGCGCCGCCGCGCCAGGCCACCTGGTCCTCGCCGTCGGGCGCCCAGAGCTCGTCGAACAGGCGCGCCGCGTCCGTGTCGCCGGCCGGGTCCAGGTCCACGAGACCGCCCCAGAGGTCCGGGTGCTCGAGCGCGGCGACGCGGCCGGCGCCCCAGGCGGCCGCCGGGGCCAGCGCCTCTCCGCGGCCGCACGCGGCCTGGCCGGCCCGCGTCACGACGAAGACGCGGGCACCGGGCCGCTCCTCGGCGGCCAGCGCGCGGACGGCCGCGGCGACCGTGACCGCCGCGGTCACGGCGGGCTCGTCGGCCGCGGCTTCCTCTTCGCCATCCAGGGTCCACAGGTGCACCACGCCCCGCAGCGGCGCCGCATCTTCTTTAATAAGGGCGCGGACGGCCGCCTCGACCTCGGCCGGGCCGCCCGGCTTCGCGGCGGGGCGTCCCAGCAGCGTGCACCGCTCGCCCCGGCGCTCGAGCAGCCGGGCCAGCTCGGCCGCCACGCCCTGACCGTCGGCGAGGAGCAGCCAGCGGCCCGGGCCGGTGCGGGCCGCCGTCTCGGCCCGGGGCCGCGCGCGCCACGCGACCTCGTAGAGCCGATCCTCCAGCGGTACGCCCGGCGACGGGGCGGGCGGAGGGAGCGCGGGTCCGGCGGCCCAGTACCGCTTCCGCTCGAACGGGTAGGTCGGCAGCGCCACCCGCCGCCGCGCGTACCCGCGGTCGAAGCCCGCCCAGTCCACCGGCGTCCCGTGCGCGTACAGCACGGCGAGGCCCTGCAGCACCTCCGCCCAGTCGTCGCCGTCGCGGCGCAGCGAGCCGAGCCACAGACGGCCCTCGCCGGGCAGGCACGCACGTCCGAGGCCGATCAAGGTCGGCGCCGGACCAATCTCGACGAAGGCGGCGCATCGCTCGCGGTCGAGCGACGCGATCCCGTCGGCGAACCGCACCGGCTCGCGCAGGTGGCGGACCCAATACGCCGGATCCGTGACCTCGTCGCCGGCGGGGCGCCCGCTGACGTTCGAGACCAAGCCGATCGCCGGCCGGGCCAGCGCCACGCGCTCCACCGCCCGCGCGAACTCCGCCTCGATCGGCGCCATCAGCGGCGAGTGGAACGCGTGCGAGACCGCGAGCGGCCGCGTCCGGATCCCCCCCGCCTCCAGCTCGGCCCGCACCGCCGCCACCGCGGCCGCCGACCCGGACACGACGACGCTCTCGGGGCCGTTGACCGCCGCGACGGCCACCGGTCCGCCCACGCGCTCCACCGCCGCGCGCACCGCCCGTTCGCCCGCCAGCGCCGCCGCCATCACGCCGCTCTCCGGCAGCGCCTGCATCAGGCGCCCGCGCTCGGCGACCAGGCGCAGCCCGTCCTCGAGCGTGAACACGCCCGCCACGCACGCGGCCGCGTATTCCCCGAGGCTGTGCCCCATCACCCAGGCCGGCTCCACGCCCCACGACCGCCACATGCGCGCGAGGGCCCACTGCAGCGCGAAGAGCGCGGGCTGCGCGTACTGCGCGTCGCCCAGCCACGCCGGCTCGCCCGCGCCGTGGATCACGGAGACCAGCGGCCGCGGCAGCGCGTCGCCGAGCGCCTCGTCGCAGCGGTCGAGCGCCTCGCGGAAGGCGGGCTGCGTCTGGTAGAGTCCCCGCCCCATCTGCGCGTACTGCGCGCCCTGGCCCGTGAACAGGAACGCGACCTCCGGGGCCGCGCCGCCCTCGACCGACCCGCGAATCACCGCCTGGCCGTCGCGCCCCTCGGCGCCCGGGCGCAGCCGGTCCAGGAGCTGCTCGCGTGTCGCGGCGATCACGGCCAGCCGGTGGCCGAAGTGCGAGCGGCCGGCGTTGACGGTGTGGGCGACGTCGGCGAGCGCGTCGGACGCGTGCGTGCCCACGTGGCCGGCGAGCCGCGCGGCGGTCGCGGCCAGGGCCGCACCGGACCGCGCGGAGAGCGCGACGACGTGGAGCGGGCGGTCGGGACGCTCCGCCTCCACCGGCGGCGCGGCGTGCGACTCGAGCACCACGTGCGCGTTCGTGCCCGTGAACCCGAACGAGCTGACGCCGGCGATCCGCCGGCCCTCCGCTGCCGGCCACGGCCGCCGCTCCGTGGGGACGGCCATCGGGCAGCCGCCGTCGTGGACGACGTGGGGGTTCCAGCGGCGGAAGTGCAGGTGCGGCGGGATCTCGGCGTGGCGCAGCGCCAGCGCGACCTTGATCACGCCGGCGATGCCGGCCGCCGCCTCGAGGTGGCCGAAGTTGGTCTTGACCGAGCCGAGCACGAGCGGCCGCTCCGCGGTCCGGCCCGCGCCGAGCACCGCGGAAAGCGCGTGCACCTCGATCGGGTCGCCGAGCGCGGTGCCGGTGCCGTGGGCCTCGACGTAGCCGACGTCCGCGGGGGCCACGCGCGCGGCCGCCAGCGCCTTGCGCAGCACGGCCTGCTGCGCGGTCTCGCTGGGGGCGGTGAACCCCCCGCTGCGGCCGTCCTGGTTCACCGCGGAGCCGCGGACGAGCGCCAGGATGCGGTCGCCGCCGGCCACCGCGTCCGAGAGCCGCTTGAGCACGACCACCCCGCAGCCCTCGCCCCGCACGTAGCCGTCCGCGGCGGCGTCGAACGTCTTGCACCGGCCGTCGGGCGACATCATCCGCGCGCGCGACATGTTGATCGTGACCTCGGGGGCCAGGATCGCGTTGACGCCGCCGGCCAGGGCGGCGTCGCACTCGCGCGCGCGCAGGCTCTGGCAGGCCAGGTGGAGCGCCACCAGCGACGACGAGCAGGCGGTGTCCACCGCGATGGCCGGGCCCTGCAGCCCGAGCACGTAGGACAGGCGCCCGGCGGCCGCGCTGGGCGCGTTGCCGGTGCCGAAGTACACGTCCACCCGCGAGGGATCCGCGGTCTTCAGCAGCAGCGCGCCGTAGTCGCTGGTGCTGACGCCGACGAAGACGCCGGTCTCGGTGCCGGCCAGGCGGTCGGGGGGCAGGCCGGCGTCTTCGAGCGCCTGCCACGCGACCTCGAGCAGCAGCCGCTGCTGCGGGTCCATGCTGGCCGCCTCGCGCGGCGAGATGCCGAAGAACGCCGCGTCGAACGCGTCGATGCCGTCGACGAAGCCGCCGTGGCGCGTGTACATCTTCCCGGGCGCGTCCGGATCGGGGTCGTAATACGCCGCGATGTCCCACCGGTCCGGCGGCACCTCGCTGACCAGGTCGCGCCCCTCGCGCAGCGCGCTCCAGAACGCCTCCGCGCCCTCGACCCCTCCCGGGAACCGGCAGCCCATCCCGACGATCGCGATCGGCTCCGTGCGCGCCTGCTCGATCGCCTCCAGGCGGGCCTTCATCGCGCGCACGGCCACCAGCGCCTGCTGCTCGGGGGTCAGGGCGTCACGGCGCGGGGCCGTGCTCATCGCGCCTCCCCGCCGTCGCCGTGCGGCGCCACCGACTGCAGCTCGTCCGCCAGCAGCCGCCGCACCTCGTCCGCGGAGAGCTGTGCCACCGCGTCGAGCGCGGCGTCGGTCTCCGAGGCCGCCGGGGCGCCGGTCTGGTCCACTTCCGCCGGCGCGGCGGCGAACAGCTCGCCCATCACGAAGTCGGTGAGCGCCTCCAGGGTCGGGTGCTTGAACAACAGCGTGGCGGGGAGCGCCCGCCCGACGGACTCGCCGATCGCGTTGCGCAGCTCCACCGCCATCAGCGAATCGAGCCCGAGCTCGCTGAGCGGGCGGCGCGGGTCGATCGGCTCCGCGGACGGCAGGCCCAGCACGCGCAGGGCCCGCGTCCGGAGATGGCCGCCCACCACGCCGCGCCGGCGGTTGGGCGGCGCCTCGCCGGCTTCGCGCAGCAGAACCGCGCGCGCGGCCGGCGCGGGCTCCGCCACCGCGTCGCCGGCCAGCTCCGCGAACAGGGGCGCCCGCGCCTCGGCCGGCAGCGCCGCCCAGCGCTTGCGCCAGTCCACCGGCAGCACCGTCGCCTGCGTGGCGCCGCGGCGCAGGAGGTCCTCCAGCGCGGCCAGGCCCTGCGCGGGCGCGATCGTGCCCAGGCCCTGCTGCGCCCAGCGCTGCCGGTCGCGCGCGTCCACCCGCGTGGTCATCCCCTCCGTCCAGGGGCCCCAGTTGACGGTGAGCGCGGGCAGGCCGCGCGCGCGGCGGTGGTGCGCGAGCGCGTCGAGCACGGCGTTCGCGGCGGCGTAGCTCCCCTGGCCCGGCGCCGGGAGCTGCGACGTGATCGAGGAGAACATCACGAAGAGGTCCAGGCCGAGCGCCGCGGTCGCCTCGTGCAGCGCCCAGGCGGCGGCGGCCTTGGCCGCGAGCACCGCGCGGACGCGGGCCGCGTCCTGCTGCTCCAGCACGCCGTCGTCCACGATGCCGGCGGCGTGGAACACGCCGCGCAGCCTCGCTCCTTCCCGCGCCACGCCCGCGACCAGCCGCGAGACGAAGCCCGCGTCGCCGAGGTCGCCGGCCACCCGGGTCACGCGCACGCCCGCCTCTTCCAGAGGACGCGCGGCCTCGGCCGCCTCCGCCGAGTCGGCGTGCCGCCCCACGAGCACCAGGTGGCGCGCGCCCTGCTCGACGAGCCAGGCGGCGACACGCCGCCCCAGCGCCCCGAACGCGCCGGTCACGAGGTAGCTCCCGTCGCCGTGCACGCGCGGCGGCTCGCTCGCGGGCGGCGCCGGGTGCACGAGCACGATCTTGCCCATGTGCCGCGCCTGCGCCATGTAGCGGAACGCGCTCACCGCCTGGTCGAGCGGGAACGGCGTGTGCGGCGGCGGGGTCAGCTCGCCCGCCTCGAACCGCTCGAGCAGCCGCCGGAACAGGGTGCCGAACAGCCGCAGGTCGCCGGCGGCCGCGTCCATCACCGCGTAGGCCACGTCTCCGCGCGCGGCGAGCACCTGCGCCGCCGTCCAGATCCCGGCGCGTCCGATCTCCACGAACCGGCCGCCCTGGCGCAGCGTGTCCAGGCTCTTGGGGATGAAGTCCCCGGCCAGCGAGTTCAGCACCACGTCCACGCCCTCGCCGCCGGTGGCGCCACGCACGGCCTCGGCGAACGCGAGCGAGCGCGAGTCGAACACGTGGCGCACGCCGAGCGAGGCCAGGTACGCGCGCTTGGCCGGGCTGCCCGCGGTCGCGAACACCTCGGCGCCGGCTTTCTGCGCCAGCTGCACCGCGGCGAGGCCGACGCCGCCGGCGGCGGCGTGGATCAGCGCCCGCTGCCCGCCGCGCAGGCGGCCCAGGTGGAACAGCGCGTATTCGGCGGTCAGGAACGCGATCGGCAGGCCGGCCGCCTCGACCGGGGACAGCCGTGGCGGCCGCGGCGCCACCAGCGCGGCGGGCGCGAGCGCGTACGTGCGGAACCCGCCGACCGTCAGCGCGGCCACGACCGGCTGTCCCACCGCGACGTGCGTGACGCCGGGGCCGACCGCGGAGACGGTGCCCGCCACCTCGCGGCCGAGCGGCTCCGGCGCGCCCGGGTACATGTCGAGCGCCATCAGCACGTCGCGGAAGTTGAGGCCGCTCGCCTCGACGCGGATCTCCACCTGCCCCGGCCCCGGCGCCTGGCGCGCGAGCGGCACGAAGCGCAGGCGGTCGAGCACGCCGGGCGTCG